>JBHIDJ010000069.1:0-16002 GCA_046760105.1 Acidiferrobacterales bacterium
CTTCGATCCACGTGGTTTCCAGCGCTGCCGTGCCCCCGATGATGGCAAGGTAGACGCCTCCGAGCTGCTTAAACGCCGCTTGCGATGCTTCCATCAACCCGCCTTTGCCGATAATGATGCGCACACCGTACTGCTCCATCAGCGGTCGAGTGAAGCGCTCCATGCGTGCACTAGTCGTCGTGCCGACGCAGATTGGTGCATAGCCCGCTGGAAACTCGGGCGATTTCTCCACCTTCTTTACGTTGGGCGCGGTGTGGATAACGGCCTGTCCATTAAGATCAAATCGCGTCTTGCGGCCACGGTCGAACATGTGAATCTGAGTCGCATCACGAATGCCAAAGAGCGCGCCATTCAGAGAGACCGTGTCACCCACCCGCAGCCTACGGATCTGTTCTTCCGTGACGGGCATGTCAAAATCGTAACGTGCCATATTCAAAACCCGTACTCGATGCCTTCAGGGCTGAAAGTTGCTGTTGCGCGGCGTGCCGAGTGACACTGAATATTGACTGCGACGGGATTCATGGTGATATGCGTCGCCGCTGTCTCCACATGCACGGCGAAAGCGGTCGCGTCACCACCCAAGCCTTGTGGTCCGATGCCGAGACTGTTCACCGCGGCCGTCAACTCCTTCTCGAGTTTGGCGCCCTCTGGATCCTCGCACACACTTCCAAGCGGACGGGTTGCGGCTATCTTCGCCAGGTGTACGCACAGGTCGGCTGTGCCACCTACGCCGACGCCGACGATGGTCGGCGGGCACACCTTGCCTCCTGCCTCAATGACTTTATCGATTACAAAGGTCTTTACGCCATCGACACCTTCAGCAGGTATGCACATCTTTAGAAAGGATCCATTTTCGGAGCCGCTGCCCTTGGGGATCATTTCAATACGAAGCTGTTCCGAGTCGTTGGAAAGATCGATATTGATAATCGGTACGCGACGTCCAGTGTTGGTCTGGTCGTTAACGCGCGTGATTGGATGAACGACGGACGAGCGTAGCGGATGGTCGCGCGTCGCGGCGGCGCAGCCGCGGACGACAGCCTTCTTCAGTGCGTGACCGTCTACCTCTACGTCCCGCCCGATGGTGATGTTATAGATCGGGAGACCAGTATCCTGGCAAAGGAGATTCTCGGTAGCCTCCGCTACCTTGATGTTTTGAATCATGGTTCCGAGAACAGCCTTCGCAGTGCTGTTCGTCTCGGCCACGTCCAGTTGCTTAAACCCTTCCTTGATATCATCCGGCAACACCTTGAGTGCGCGAATGTAAAGCTCTTTGCAGACGTCTTCGACGACTTTCGGGTCAACTTTCATAGCATCACTACTATACTACTAATATACGACGAGCGCCGCGCCGGAAATAAGCAACGTTCCTAGGACGATTCGACGGAACTGCTGTTCGTCAATACGCCGGTAGAGCTTGAGCCCCAGCCAGGTACCGAGTATCAGCACCGGCAGACACCACAGGAATCTATTGACTAACGTTGTATCAAGAACACCGCCCGCGCCCAGCCATGCGAGCGCCATCCCGTGCATGACGAAGATGAAGGGCTGATAGACCGCGCGCTGAGTGTCCTTCCGCCAGCCGCGCATTCCGGCCCACACCGTAGGTAATACGCCACTTAGTCCGGCGAACCCGCCGAGCACGCCGCCGATCAGACCCACCGCACCGTCCGCCGGTCTGCTACCCGTCAACACGGCTTGCACGCGCCGATGCAGCAGCGCAAACAGACAGTAACCTACAAGCACCAAACCCACGACCACGCGAAACGGCTCGGGTTCGATATGGCGCAGCATCCAGGTGCCCAATGGAACACCGATTACACCACCGATAAGAAACGGCCACAAAAGGTCAAACGAGATATGCCGCCGCAGGTAAGCGACGGAAAGCAGATGGATAACCATGCCAGTGGCCAAAATCAGGGGCACAGCTTGCAGCGGTGGCAGTACATGCAGCCACACGGCGGCGGCAATGAGCGCGTCCGCGAACCCGGCCAAACCCACCGCAAACGCGGCGAGAAAGGCACCCGCGACAACGATGAGCAGCTCAGGCGACATTGAGTAGAAACAGTAGGCCGACCGCGAGACTAAGGCCGCCGCAAATCGCTACAAGGGTTTTTTGCCCGCTGCGCCACGGCAAAAACTCGACCGCGAGCAAGCGCAGGCCACCGGTCAGGTGGGCCGCCAACAGGATCACCAACCCGGCCTCGGCCAGCTTGACCAATGGTTGTTGCGCCCACTGGAGGAACCCATCGAGCGCTACCTCTCCTTGGATGGCCAAGGACAACATCCAAAAGTGGACGGGCAGAAAAAGCGCTAACAGCAGTCCCGAAATACGGTGGACCACGAACGCCCAGTAGCTCGGGTGATTGCGCGATCGCCAGTGCGGTCGGTAGTCCGACATCAGCCGGCTCCGTAAGCAAAAAGGGCAAACACCGCACGCCAGCCCAAGACGGCAAGCGCTACACCGAATAATACTGCTAACCCATCAAGAACCGGCCCACGCAAAGGCGTCGTCTCGGTCAGGATGGTGCGCACACCCAGGGGCGCATGCACGGCAGCAGCCGCGACAAAGATGGCGTAGAAAACGAACCAGCCGATGTTACCCTGAAGCCGCGTGATGATTTCGGTTGCGGTTAAGCCGCCGCGCACCGCATAAACGACGGTACCGAGATGAACCGTTACCGCCACCGCGAGCACGGCAGCGCTCGCGCGCTGTGCCACCCACAAAAGCGTTTCCGTTCGTGCCGTCACAACTTGCCCTTCAGGGCCGCCAACGCCGTCGCGCGCTTCAATCCGGCGATCGCCGCCGTCGGGTTGAGTTGCATAGGGCACCACTCGAGACAGCTCTGGTGCGAGTGACAGGCATGGCAGCCAGCATCGCCGGCCACCGCCGCCAAGCGTTCTGTCCCCGCCCCGTCGCGTACATCGTTGATGAGCGTCCACGCCCGGTTGAGCGCGGCGGGGCCAAGGTACTCGGGGTTCCACGTCACCAGATCACAAGCGGCATAACACACACCACAACCGATACACTCGATCCCAGCATCGACGAGTCGGCGTTCACGCGAATCCGGCCGGACCGTTGCAAAGTCTTCCCGTTCGCTGTCGGTCGACACAAACGCGCCTTTCGCGCTCGCCCACTTATCAAAGAATGTCGTCATTTCGACGCTCAGATCTTTGATGATCTTCATGTTGCGAAGCGGTGCAATCTCGAGTTTGTTTTTTTGTGCCACCTGACGCACATGCGTACGACAAGTCCAACGCGGCGCACCATTGACAGTCATGGCGCATGAACCACACACGCCGACACGGCACGAAAAGCGGTAGGTAAGCGTGTGATCAAGATAACGTTGAATATAGGTCACAGCGTCGAGCACCGTCTGGTTCTCGCGGAGCGGAACCTCGTAGGCGATGAAGCGGCCTTGCTCGGCGCCACGCCAGACCGATACTGTCAGCGTCGCGTCCATCGTTACCACCTCGACGTGTCCGACATGCGTGCCTGATCAAGCGCTGCGATAGAGCTTGGTCAGAACGAATTCACGATGGCCGAGCACCTCGGCGCATGTCAGCCGGCCGTTACAGGTACGCATTGTGATATCGATCAGGGCATCGCCCGCTTCATCGAGGGTCATCTCGCGCCGCAGGATACCGGAGACATCGAGATCGACATGCTCGCTCATGGTACGCGCCGTCTTCGGATTCGCCGTGAGCTTGATCACTGGTTCGATCGGATTGCCAATGACGTTACCCTGACCGGTGGGGAATAGATGCACGACAAATCCTCCTGCCGCTTGCAGGGTCACACATTCGGCAGCCGCTGATGACGTATCCATGAAATACAGACCCCCACCCTTGGACGGCGTCTCGGCCGGCTCGAGCACATCAATGAACTTGGTGCGCTTGCCGATCTTTTGAAGATTGCCGAATGCCTTTTCCTCGATAGTCGTTAGTCCACCAGCAATATTGCCCTTGGTGGGCTGTGACTCGGAAAGGTCGCTCGTCTTGTAAGGCTCAATCACCTCGTCCATATATGCCTGCCAGGTCTTGAGAAACTTCTCAGCCACCTCGGGCGTAGCGGCGCGCTGCTGGCAGACCTGTTCGGCACCGGTGATCTCGGAGGTTTCACCGAAACAGGTTGTCACCCCGAGCGGGTCGAGCTTGTCGATGAGGTCGCCGACGGTGGGGTTCGACGCCAGGCCGGAGGTCGTATCCGATTCGCCGCACTTTGTCGAAAGAAATAGCTCGCTTATCGAGCACTCCTCCCGCCGTATCTCGGACGCCCATTGCAGGAACTCATGCGCCTTCCGCGACCCCGCGGCAATGGTGTTGAGATCGCCGTTGCCCTCTATACTGAAGCCCTCGACCGGCTTGCCGGTCTTTGCAATGCCATCAACGACCCGACTCGTCCAACCAGGCTCAATTCCGATCACGACGCAAGCCGCAACGTTCGGATTACTACCGGTTCCAATCAGGGTGCGAAAGAACAGTTCCAGGTCCTCGCCGAACTGCAGGCGTCCATAGGCATGAGGCAGCGCCAGTGTGCCCTTGATGTTATGGCTCACGGCCTCGGAAGCGGCATTGGAGAGATCATCGAGCGGAAGGATGACGACATGGTTGCGGATCCCGACTCTTCCGTTTTCACGCCGATAGCCCCAGAATAATTGTGCTGTCATAGCTACCACCTTTTGGTTTTTGCGTTATGCACATGGACGTGGTGCCCTGTACCGATGTTCGCGATCGAGCGGCCGATGTCATGTCCATACTTTATGAGCGTGTCACCTTCTTTTATGTCCAAGAGCGCGATCTTGTGGCCCAAGGGAACCGCGTCCATAGCCTTGACGGTGATGGTCTCGTCGGTTTCCATCACCCAGCCGGAGAGGTCCTGCCCCGGTTTTACGTTTTCGACCACAATGACCCCCACGGTATCGGTGTTGTCATGCACAAGGAAATGGGTAGTCACGGTGCCTCCTGTGATTATTCGGGACGGAAGCATCATAATATAAAAATCAACAACGATGCCATCGAGCGTGCTGACGAAGAGGAAAAACGATGGGATCTAGACGTGGCCGCTTAGAAGCGCTGATCGCGGTTAGTTTATTCGCGGTGTCCGCCGCATGGGCCGGCCCGCTTCACGACGCCGCCGAGTCTGGAGACATCGACGAGGTAAAAAACCTCATCGCTGCCGGTGCTGCCGTCAGTGCCCGTGACGACTACAATCTTACGCCGCTGCATTTTGCCGCTGGCGCGGGACACACGGCGGTAGTCGAGCTGCTCATCGCCGCGGGCGCGGATGTCAACGCAGAGCATCAAATGGGCACACCGCTACACCCGGCCGCGCTTTTCGGCCACCGGCCGATTGCCGAGGCCTTGCTCGCGGCCGGTGCCAATCCCAATGCCACGAGCGCAGAGGCGGTTACGGCGCTGCACTTCGCGGCGGGTAAAGGCCACCGGGCCGTGGCTGCGCTGCTTATCGCCAGAGGTGCCAGCGTGAATGCGAAGGACAAAGATGGCGCGACCCCGCTGCATCCCGCGGTGATTAACGGCCACAAGTCGATAGTTGAACTGCTGATCGCAAACGGCGCCGACGTCAACGTGACCACAAACGCGGGTATTACCCCGCTGCGTGCGGCAACCCTTGAGGGTCACAGGGAGATAGTAGAATTGCTAACCCGACATGGAGCACAGCTAGAGTGGTCTATTTAGTCGGTAGCCAGTCTAAGAAACCACGATCGTAAAAAATGAAAACTGCAAAAATTCGAATCCACGATGAACTAAAGAAGGCGTGCGCGAACAAATTGGCTCTCGGTGTTGTTTTCGCATCGATTAAGGTTACGAATCACAATAAGGAGTTGTGGGAGGAAATCAACAGCTGTATTTCCGAGCTTGCGAAGATTCCGGTGGAAGATATTGCGGCGCTGCCGCAAGTGAAGGCGTTGCGCGCAACCTATAAGGTACTCGGTAAAGACCCCTCGCGTTACCGTGGCTCTAATGAAGCGCTGCTTCGACGAATTAGCCAGGGCAAAGGACTATATAAGGTAAATACTATTGTTGACATTAACAACCTGATCTCTTTGGAGTCACGGCGTTCAGTCGCTTCTTACGATCGGGAGAAACTAGGCAACGATCTTGTTTTCCGGCCAGGTATGGATGGTGAAAGCTACCAGGCCATTGGCAAGGGTTCGATTAACATAGAGGGACTCCCGGTTTTTGCTGACGAAAGCGGACCGTTCGGCAGTTCTACATCCGATTCGCAGCGAGCGATGATTACAGCGGATACCATACAGCTGCTCGTGGCGATTATCAGCTTCGATGGCGAACAAGGGCTCGATACTGAGCTCACACGGGCGATGAAATTGCTCGAGAAGTATGCGACCGCCGCCGATGTTAGCGATGTAATCGTCCGATAGTCCTACAGACTTTAGTGTTCGGGAATGGGTTTTTTCACAAGACCTCGGTTCCTGACATCCAGATAGACCATCGTGGCCTCGTGTCGGGGAATCCGCAAAAATCGGATCGTCGTGCCTATGCATCGCTCTTTGGAATTAAGGACGTGTTTGAGTTTGTCGGAAAAATTCTGTGCCTCGTCTAGCAAGTCTTCTTTCTTCAAAGTTTGTTCCGCTAGTGTCTTGATGCCGGTATCGGTAACCAGAAAATTAACCGCAAGCCAGCCCAACAGACAATTCTTTCTCCGTGCCCATGGCTCGCTGATATCAGACCACGGATAACGTTCCCAGGTTTCCTTTGCTGCCTGGTTGTACCGCTCATATGACTCAAAACCGTATTCGGATTCCTTGGGGGTGATCACCAGGTGTTCCAACGTGTTTTCTATCTGGTGGGCGATCTTCGTCTTATCCCCGTCTGCATCCTCCAGCGGCAGGAGTTGGGGGACGCACTCATTCCAATAGCGGTGCAGGTGAAGCAGCTCGTGTAACACGGCTTGCGGTTGGAAGGTTTGCTCATCTCGGTATAGCAGCGTTGCACCGGTCTCGGATGCAAGCAATGCCACAGCCTTTGGGCCCGTAGCTAACTGACTCGATGGGGTTGGCGTGGGCCGTACTTGAACCTCGGTAGTGGCGAAGTCCTCAATCTCTTGAACCAAGCGTTGCGTGTTGCCGTCGAGCTTTGCGAGAAATCTTTGTTCCATGAGGTCATCTCATTACAAGTTACACCCCATGCATCGTTTCTTCGATCAACATGTCCACGACCGCCCTGAGCGCCTCCTCATGACTGGCGCCTGCGGCTTTGGCTTCTTCGTAGGTCTTGATTTGCCAATGTGCACTGGTCCCACGCTCGAGAATTTTGCGGGCATGCTGCACTTCAGGGACGCAGCCAAAATGCCCAGCATCTTCGATAACCAACGCCAGAAGCTCCTCAAGTAGTTCCGGATAAGGCACCATCTCGCCTTTACCAAAATCCATGAGACCTTCCTCGAAGCCATAGCGTTGTGCACGCCAGCGGTTCTCGTTAATCAAGAAGTTGGAATATGTACGCCAGCGCTGATTCCTCGCCCGCAGTCGATAAAGCATGCGCAGCCAGCAGCGATAAAGTGCGGCGATACAGATGGCATCTTGCAGGCGGGTACAAATATCCGTGATACGCATTTCAAGCGTGGGGAATCGAACGCTGGGGCGAATGTCCCACCACACCTTAGTACCGTCCTCGATCACTCCCGCCTTCACCAGCACGTCAACGTGACGCTGGAACTCTGCAAAACTGTCGAACCGTTCGGGCAGACCCGTACGCGGAAGCTCATTCCACACCGCAACGCGGTAGGACTTGAGGCCGCTATTGATGCCCTGCCAGAACGGCGAAGAGGTACTGAGCACCAACAGATGAGGCAAGATATAGCTTGCCTGGCCCATAATATCGATGCGCAGATCATCGTCCTCGATGCCAACATGAACGTGCATAGCGCTGATCAACAGGCGCTTAACAACCGCCTGTAAATCGCGGGCCAGGATGTCATAGCGTTCCTTCTGGGTATGCCGCTGCGTCTCCCAGGTCGCAAACGGGTGCGTGGAGGCTGCGATAATAGCGAGCCCATGATTTTCAGCCACCCCGGCCACGCAGCTACGCAGCCGAGCAAGTTCCTCGCGCGCTTCCTCTAGCGTGTCGCAAACACGAGTTCCCACCTCGATCTGCGACTGCATAAACTCTGGTGTCACCTGCTTTTCGAGTTGGCTCTCACACTCGGTCAGCATCGTCGGCGGTGCCTTGCTGATTAGATTGCGCGTTTCACGATCGACCAACAAGTACTCTTCTTCGACCCCAATAGTAAAACTCGGCTCTTTGATCATTGGCAGCTTCTTACGAACTGGGAACCGTTGCAGTATAACACGCAGATTTGTCTATTAATCAAAAAGTTAGATCATGATGACGTCAAACAACATATGGAGAAGAGAAAACTCCCCGAGTAACCATCTTTAAACGCGCAATACACAACATTTTTTTCATCAGCCAAACCGACGCTTGCCTCAACCACGCTCACACCGGTAAGCTACCGCCGCAACGCACACAGTCGAAGGGAGCGGCGTGTCGTTCATAGCGGATCTTCACATTCACTCACGTTACGCCCGGGCCGTGAGTAAGGAAATGGTTCCGGAGGGCCTCCATCGCTGGGCGCAACTCAAAGGCATCACCGTCATTGGCACCGGTGACTTCACGCATCCTCAGTGGTTCGTGGAATTGCAGGATGCGTTGGAGCCCGCCGAACCAGGGCTTTACCGCTTAAAACCCAAGCTTGCGTCGGCTGTGGACAGCCGCGTGCCTGAGACCTGCCGGGCAGAGGTGCGCTTTATGCTGACGGCTGAGATCAGCAGCATCTATAGCCGTGCCGGACGCACCCGCAAGGTCCATAACCTGATCCTGGCGCCGAGCTTTGCGACGGTGGCGAAAATCAATGCCCGCTTGGCCCGTATCGGTAATCTGCAGTCAGACGGCCGGCCCATCCTTGGCCTGGATAGCGAGGAGCTCTTGCGTCTGGTGCTGGAGACCGCACCCGAGGCCCTTTTTATTCCAGCGCATGCCTGGACGCCCCACTTCTCCGTGTTCGGCGCCAACTCGGGTTTTGATTCGCTGGAGGAATGCTTCGGCGATCTGACACCTCACATCCGTGCCGTTGAGACCGGCCTTTCGTCGGACCCCGCCATGAACTGGCGCCTCAGCCAACTGGAAGGCATTACCCTGGTGTCGAACTCCGACGCTCACTCTCCCGGCAAGCTCGGTCGAGAAGCTAATGTGTTCGAAACAGAGCTGTCTTACAGCGCCATCATTGACGTTATCACCAGCGGCGACCCGGCCTACTTTCTGGGGACTATCGAGTTTTTCCCGGAAGAGGGTAAGTACCATTATGACGGCCACCGCAACTGCGGTGTGCGCCTAAGCCCTAGCGAAACGTTGAAGCACAACCACCTCTGTCCGCAATGTGGGAAGCCAGTGACGGTCGGCGTTATGCATCGGGTTGAGATGCTTGCGGATCGGCCCGAAGGCCATCGCGCTACAAATGCGCTGCCCTATTGGCGCATCATCCCGCTGGTCGAGTTGGTGGCGGAAGTCAATGGCACCGGAGTCAATACCAAGTCAGTCGCCACCACTTATTTTCGTCTACTTGATGGCCTCGGCAGTGAGTTTTCCATTCTAATGCATGCGCCGATCGCGGAGATCGAGACCTCCGGGGGCGGTTTGCTTGCCGAGGCCATTCGCCGCATGCGTGCAGGCGACGTCGCCATCGCACCTGGCTATGACGGCGAGTTCGGAACTATACAATTGTTTGACCCTGCGGATCGCGCGGCCACCGCAGCACAGATGACTCTGTTCTGATTTGAATCCTGCCGACGAGCCCTTATTGCAGACACTCAATCCCCAGCAACGGGAGGCGGTGTTAGCCGTCGACGGACCCGTGCTCGTGGTAGCCGGTCCGGGCACCGGCAAGACGCGCACGCTTACGGTACGCCTGGGTTATCTATTGTCTGCGCATCGTGTTTCCCCCCAACGCCTGCTCGCCGTGACCTTCACCACTCGCGCTGCTCGCGAAATGGCGACACGGCTGCGCCAAGCGGTAGGGGAACCGGCCGAGCGCATATGTCTCGGTACCTTCCACAGTGTCTGTCTACAGCTTCTCCAATCCCATGGAGATTGTCTTGACCTTGCCGTGGGCTTTGGTGTCTGCGACCGCCGTGACCAATTGACACTGGTAGACGATATCCTCAGGCAATTTCGCCTACGACAAGAGCAAAGCGGAGCGCAACAGATCCTAAAAGCTCTGTCCTTAGCGAGAAACCAAAGTTTAGATCCAGAATCCGCGTTGGCCACGCAAGGTCTATTGGAGATCTACAGAGCTTATCGAAAGCGCCTGCGAAAACATGGGCTCCTGGACTTCGACGACTTGCTGACTTTGTCCGTTACGCTGCTGGAGTCATTCCCTGATATCCGGGAGCGCGTGTGCGATCAATACGCATACATCTCTGTCGACGAATACCAGGACGTGAATCCCCTGCAGTATCGCTTTTTGCGCCTCGTGGCCGGCCCACGCCCCAGCCTTTGGGTAGTTGGCGACGCAGACCAGGCGATCTATGCCTTCCGTGGGGCCGAGGTGGAAAACTTTCTTCGCTTCGAGCAGGACTTTCCCGGCAGCCGTGTGATTCGGCTGGAACAGGGATATCGCTCGTCACCACAGATCGTTACAGCCGCAAACCAGGTTATCACCCACAACACGACCCGCATGTCTTTGACCCTCAGGACCGACAATCCAGCGGGTCCACCCATACGCCTGGTAAGCCTGCCGGACGAGAAAGCGGAAGCCGCTTGGGTGGTGCGCGAGATCGAGGAGCATGTCGGCGGTACCAGTCATTACCAACATTACAAAGGGCGGCTTAAGGATACAGTGAGCCAAAGACAGAGAAGTTTTCGCGACTTCGCAATTCTGTTCCGGCTGAACGCTCTCTCCAAGCCGCTACAGGAAGCCCTCGCCCGCTCCGGTATCCCCTATCGCTCGGTAGGTGGCAACCGTGTTTTCGACCGAAAAGCGGTCACAGATCTCATGGCGTACCTGCGCGTCGTACGCCGTCCCGACGATGACATAAGTCTCGGCCGCATCCTTAACATTCCACCTCGGGGGCTTGGCGCACAGACGCGGGCCGCACTTCAGACCGAGTCCGAGCGCCGCGGTGTGCCGCTTTGCCAGATCTTACAGAAATTTCACAACCTCCCGACATTACAGACCAAGACGGTAAAGGAGCTTTTAGGGTTGCTACAAGAGCTCCGCGACAACATGGCGGGACAGCCGCTATCCCAGTTCGTAGCCTGGGTGCTCGAGGCGAGTGGTCTCCAGCGCTGGCGCACACAACAGGATCCACGCCACGAGAACGATTTCTTGCTGATTCGTTCGCTGGCCGCCCAGCACGATGATGTCCCCACTTCGACCGCTTTGGAGCGCTTCCTTGCCGACGCCGCGCTCACCCGGGAATCGGATGAGTATGACAGTGCCGCCGACGCCGTCACCCTGATGACCCTGCACTCGGCGAAGGGGCTGGAGTTCACCGAAGTGTTTCTGTGCGGAATCGAAGCGGATATTCTTCCCTACAGCGGCGCTGATCTGGCAGAAGAACGGCGTCTTTTCTACGTGGGGCTCACGCGCGCGCGGGAACGACTACATCTGCTGAGTTGCCGACAGCGGTTTCTTTTCGGTGAACGGCATGAACGACCGCCGTCCCGATTCCTCTCGGAGTTCGACCACACATATGTCGAAAAGACGGTGATTGCAGATCGGGCGCGACAACCCAAGGACGCAGAACGAACTGAGCAGCTCTCACTCTTATAATAATCTCTCGACTCCGGCGTCGTGTAACCTCACCTAACCTGTTGCATTGTTTGGATGACCCGTGACATATAGTCCCAGGAGCAAGTCATGAGCTGTTGCATGTGCAAAGGATTCGACACTGAGTTTAGTCACAAGAGAGCGTCCAAGGACCTCCGCCGCTACCGCCAGAAAGGACCGCGTCGTACCACCCGAATTCTGTTAGACGTTTTGAGGAACCAAGGCACAGAGGAACTGAGTTTACTGGATATTGGCGGGGGAGTCGGCGCCATTCAACATGAATTGCTAAGCGCTGGCGTCAACGATGTTATCAACGTCGAAGCCTCTCCCGCTTACCTCGAAGCAGCGAAGAAAGAGATTAAACAACAGGGCCATGCAAGCCGAGCGAAGTTTTTTCTAGGCGACTTTGTTGAACTGGCGCCGGATATACCACCAGCTGACATCGTTACCTTGGATCGAGTGGTATGCTGTTATGAGGATTTTCAGCAGCTCGTTCGTCTTTCCTCAGCGCGGACTAATAGGTTCTACGGACTGGTTTATCCCCGAAACGGATGGTGGGTAGCGCTTGTAATATGGCTTGAAAACTTTTATCACTGGTTAACACGAAGCCCGTTTCGTGCCTTCTCACATCCCACCGAAGCAGTTGAGGCAGTAGTACTTAATAGTGGCCTTCGGCAGCTTTTCTATTACAAGACTTTCGTGTGGCAGGTAGTCTTGTATTCTCGTGGGCAGTAACACAAACGCATAATCCCTGGGGTTGCTTCTTTGAACGTATTTTTCGCTGGTGCAACGGGCGTCATCGGTCGCCAGCTGCTCCCGCTGCTCGTGCGCGCCGGACACGAGGTGACGGCGATGACACGGTCCCCTAGTCGCGTCGAACAGATCCGATCGCAGGGCGCTCGACCTGTCGTATGCAACGTATTCGATCAAGACGGACTGCGCGATGCGGTTGTGGCGTCAAAGCCAGACGTCTTGATCCACCAGTTGACCGATATCCCCCGTCGTATGCACCCACGCCGCGTGAAAACGGCAATGGCCGCTACCGACCGGTTGCGAACGGAAGGGACGAAGGCTCTGCTGCAAGCAGCCAAGGCCGCTCGCACACGCCGTCTTATCGCGCAGAGTATCGCGTTCTTGTACAGACCGGTTGGATCGGCGCTCGCTACCGAAGACGAGCCGCTTTATCACGACGCCCCTACCGCCTTTGCCGGTATGGTACGTGCGGTTGACGAGTGTGAACGTATCGTACTGGGTGATGCAGAGATCGAGGGCATCGTTCTGCGATACGGTTACTTCTACGGGTCAGGCACCATATACGCGAGAGGCGGCAGTTTCGCCGAAGATGTGCAGCGCCGTCGCGTCCCGATTGTGGGAGACGGCAGCGGGATGTTCTCCTTCATTCACGTAGGGGATGCGGCGGCGGCTACGTCTGCGGCACTCGAACAGGGCAGCACGGGCACCTACAACATCGTAGATGACGGGCCAGTCGCTCTTCGTGAATGGTTGCCTGAGTATGCGCAAATGCTCGGCGCGCGATCACCATTTACGGTCCCGAAGATAATCGGCCGCTTCGCAGGCGGTAGCTATGGAATTTATCTTATGACCCAGCAGAGGGGCGCCGCGAACGAGAAAGCAAGGCGGCAGCTCGGATGGGAGCCAGGCTATTCGACTTGGCGAGAAGGATTCCATGCTGAGCTCGCCGCCAGTGGATAACCAGAGCTGTTCCTTGGTGTCTACTCCCGCTAACTGCTAGCCGCCAGCGTCACCGCCGGGGATTCACCTAGGACTAACTGACGGAGCTCGTCAGGCTTGTCAAGAATCAGGGCGAGACTATCGATCGAATGATCAAACGCTTGTGCAAGCTTGCGAGCACCGCCGAAACGTGACACCGTTTCCGGCGGTAAGAACTTGATAAGTAGCGCCGACGTCCCGGGAGGCAGTCCCGCAAAGTGAACGGTGAGAATCCCGTAATCCCGTAGCAGTAACATCGCCAACGCCGCGGTTGCCTCGTAGGGTACGATAGCGGGTGTCTTCACATTGGCGCGCTCCATGGCGGCTTCGAGAATATCCTCACCACGCAGCTGCGCTATAACTGGCGTCTCAAACACCCGGTCTCCGAGCAGCGTCTTTAGCTCACGCGCTACGGATTTCGTAGTCTCAACCAGCTCGCGCACGCGGTCGGGGTTGTACTGCTCGAGCGAGTGTACGACGGCCGGATAGAGCATCGGGCGTGCTTCAAGGCCCATCTCCACCGCGCATACGCGGATCTGTTCTACAAGCTCGGTGTCCCCACCCAAAAGTCCGAGTCGCGGACCGATCGTGCCGTACTTGTCGAGACCCGTGGCAACAACATCCACGCCGAGCTCGAGCGCCCGCGGCTGGCTGAATACGGCGGGTCCCACCCGAGCGCCGCCGGCATCGTCGACCAAGACCTTTGCCTTCATACGCTTTGCCAAGGCAACGATTTGTTCGATCTCATCGGCGGCTAGGATCTCATAGCTCACCGCCAATCGGGTAAGCACGACTAAAGACACATTCGTCGCCGTCGCGAGCGCCTGCTCAAATTCACCCAGCCCCACGGTATCGATAAAATGCGCGCCAGCACGGGCGGCGGCGCGCGTAACCGACGGATGACTATAGCTGGGTGAAACACCAATGACCGTCTCTCCCGGCGCCACCATTACAAGCGTGCTCACAAGCAGTGCCGCCGTTTGCCGGTTCATCACCATGACGCTGTGCTTCCCCGGCACGCCACCAAGGTGCTCCAGCGCAAGCTGCGTAAGCCGATCGTCGTAAAGAGCAGGCGCGAGCTCGTCGTCCAGGAGCTCGGTATGCTCCAAATCAGAAGGGAAACGACGCTCGAGGCCACTTAGATTGAACACGGCGTCGCGTCCTTGTTCGGCTATGCGCTGTTGAATAAGGCTCCACGCTCCACGCAGCTTCGTGATGTCGTCCTGCGTGCTCGTGATCAGCTTACCGCGCGCATACGGAAGTCCGGGTGCAAGCTTGTTTCCGAATCGATCTTTTTTCACTTAGGTTTCTCCTCGTCCACCCAGGCCTCTTTGGAATCATCTGCACCCAGGGTCACGTTGACAACAATGGAACTACTGCAGGCTTTCACTCCCTTAAGTCAGCGACGTTTGGCAAGCGTATGGGACACGCGGCTTCGAACGCGCGGCTTACCCGAAGAACCAAGGCATCGCTGTATCGCGGGCCAACGATTTGCAGACCAACCGGCAGTCCTGATTGCGTAAGCCCACAAGGGATCGAAGCGGCCGGTTGCTGTGTGAGATTAAAGGGATAAGAAAAAGGGGTCCAATCAAACCAACGCGGCTGCATCGCGGGATCGGGCACCTCTTGTCCGACCGCAAAAGCGGGGACCGGTAATGTCGGTGTGACGAGCAGGTCGTACTGCTCATGAAACAGGTTCATACGCTGACCCAGTGCACCACGATCGTTTACTGCCTGCAGATAGTCCAACAAAGACAAAGAAGCGCCATGTTCAGCGATCTCCACCAAACTCGGATCGAGCATGGCACGCTGCTTCACAGTGAATGCGCGTATGAGGTTAGCCGCACCCGCGAACCAGTGTTTGAGAAACACGTCGCGTGGGCTTTCAAAGCCAGGATCAACCTGTTGAATACGTGCCCCGAGGTCGGCGAGGACCTCAACCGCCTGCGCAACGATACGAGCCACCTCGGGGTCTACGGAGACATAGCCGAGATTCGGACTAAACGCGACACGCAGGTTCTTGACACCGTCTTCGAGACCAACCCGGTAATCGCGCCCGTCATAAGGCAATGCATACCAGTCGCGGGGATCGGGCTCCGCGATGACGGTAAGCATAAGCGCGGCGTCCGTTACCGTTCGGGTCATTGGGCCAACGTGGGCAACCGTGCCGAATGGACTCAGCGGTGCAGCGGAGACGCGTCCAAACGAGGGCTTAATGCCGTAGACGCCGGTAAAGCCCGATGGGATGCGGATTGACCCACCGCCATCGGTGCCAATGGCGAGCGCGCTCATGCCCGTGGCGACGGCGACGGCGGAGCCGCCGCTGCTGCCGCCGGGCGTCACCCTGAGATTCCAGGGATTGCGTGTTATCCCCGTCAATGGACTATCGGTAACCGCCTTCCAGCCGAACTCGGGAGTCGTAGTCTTGCCGAGCAACACCGCACCGTGCTCGCGTAACCGAG
>JBHIDJ010000070.1:0-15816 GCA_046760105.1 Acidiferrobacterales bacterium
AGCACTGCCTTCGGGAGGCAGGGGTCGGAGGTTCAAATCCTCTCACCCCGACCAGATCGCGAGTCCAGGGGATATGCGTTGGGCCAACCTAACCGTATCCTTATCATTGTGCTAGTGGTGTGGCTTCTCATGCGGGCAATCCAACGCTTAGTCGCCAAACGCCCCGTTAGCGAGGTGTGTGCCAGCAGTCACATGTTGCCGTGCATCCATTGCGGTGTTCACATCCCGGCATCGCGGATGGTTATGGCACCGTATGCGGCATACGGCTCGCGCGAGCATATGGAGGCAGATTAGCGCCTGGTACCCCTTGACACTGCTGGCATCTTTGCCATCTATCAAAAGCTGTGCTACTTGAAGGGTTATGGACGCCATGGACATCAGGACAGTCACTCCCGCGCTTAGTCGCACGCAGAGCCAGATCGCGGTCGCGGCACAGAACTGGAAACTTCTCGCCTTATATAACTACTACCGTCTGACCATATCCGCGTCAGCGGTGATGCTGGCGCTGACAACGCTGGACATTCCGCCCTTCGGTTTCGCGTCGCCGACGCTCTTCCTCGTCTCCAGCTTGATCTATGCGGCAATCGGTTTGCTGTCACTGTTCACGATCCGCCGCGGAAAGCCTGATTTTGATACTCAGGCCACACTACAGATCTTCTCTGACATCACGCTCATCACCTTGCTCATGCACGCGAGCGGCGGCCTCTCCAGCGGTCTTGGGCTAATGCTGCTCGTAGCGATCGCCGCCAGCAGTCTCATGCTGGGCAAAAAAATCGCGATCTTCTACGGAGCGTGGGCCACGCTTTCTATCCTTGTCGAGCACTTCTGGGGTTGGTGGATCGGTGACGTGAGCACAAGTGAGCTCCTACAAGGCTATCCCCAAGTCGGCATGCTGGGCATAGGCTTGTTCGTCACCGCCACGTTGGGTTACACGCTTGCCACCCGCTTGCGGGCCGCCGAGGCGCTCGCGGAACGGCGCGGCGTCGACATCGCCAATCTCACCCAACTAAACGCCCTTGTCATTCAACGCATGCACTCGGGGGTGGTGGTGTGTGATCGCGAAGGACGTATTCGCATGATGAACAAAACCGCGGGGAACTTCCTGGGCGTACCCCAGGGTACCGGTAAAACAGCGCTCGCTAACGTCTTACCGGAGCTGGGTGCCCAACTTTCGCAGGTAACTACTATCGCCAACCTGCGCGCACGAACGCCAGTAAAGACCAGGACCGGTTATACCATCATCCCGCGGCTCACGGTGCTAGGTGATCCCCCACAGCACACCGGCACGCTGATCTTCTTAGAAGATGCGGCCATCGTCAGGCAGCAGGCACAGCAATTGAAGATGGCGGCGCTCGCGAGGCTGACCGCAAGCATCGCGCATGAGATTCGCAATCCGCTGGGGGCAGTCTCCAACGCGGCCCAATTGCTCGGTGAGGCCGCCCCAAAGGCAGGTGAGGAGGGTCGCCTGGTGCGGATCATCTCGGAACAAAGCCGGCGCATGAATGTGATCGTGGAGAACATCACCCAGCTCAGCCGCCGCGATCAGGTCAGCCCGATCATGCTCCCGCTCAAGCCCTGGCTCGAGGAGTTCATGCAGCACTTCGCCGAGACACTGAAGATCCCACGCGAGGCGTTTGCCGTCTACGGGGCGGAGGATCTTCAGGTCTGCGTCGACCCGGATCAGTTCTACCAGATCGTAGGAAATCTCTCGCAGAACGCGCTGCGCTACAGCCCGCCATACAATGGTAATCTGCTCGTGAAGTTTCAGGCGGGTAACAACCCGGAAGGGCGGTCGTTCTTGGACGTCATCGACTGGGGCAAAGGGGTTCCGGACGAGATTCGGGACAAGATATTCGAGCCGTTTTTCACTACCACCCCTAAGGGTACAGGCCTTGGCCTGTATATTGCACGTGAGTTGTGTGAAGGCAATGCTGCCAGCCTGGATTATTACCCCGGGCCCGGTGGCGTGGGCAGCCGCTTCCACATTACCTTCGCCCGTGCCGAAGAGTGCAGCGAATTAGGGATGGTATGACCAAAAAGCAGGTACTCGTCATTGATGACGAACCGGACATCCGGGAGGTGCTGGAGCTTACGCTGGGACGAATGAATCTCGAGACCCGGTCGGCTGCTAACCTCCAGGAAGCACGACACCTTCTCCAAGGTTTCAAATTCGATCTGTGTCTGACGGACATGCGGCTTCCGGACGGCAATGGCATCGATCTGGTGCGCCATATCCAACAAGAGCACCCACAACTGCCGGTCGCCGTGATTACCGCCCACGGGAACATGGAAACGGCCATCGCCGCACTCAAGGCGGGAGCGTTCGATTTCGTATCAAAACCACTGGATCTCAATGACTTGCGCAACATTGTGCGCAGTGCCCTGAAGGTCAGCCAGGCGCCGGCGCCGAAGCCTGAACAGCTGGGCACACGGGAATTACTCGGTGACTCGCCAGCGATCCAGAAAGTTCGCGCCATGATCGAGAAGCTGGCACGCAGTCAGGCCCCCGTATACATCAGCGGCGAATCGGGAACCGGTAAAGAGCTCGCGGCCAGGCTGATCCATGAACTCGGACCGCGCGGATCGAAGCCTTTTGTTCCCGTCAATTGTGGGGCTATCCCCGAACAGCTGATGGAGAGCGAATTCTTCGGACACAAAAAGGGCAGCTTTACGGGGGCCGTACAGGACAAGGATGGCCTGTTCAAGGCGGCCGATGGCGGGACCTTGTTTCTGGACGAGGTCGGGGATTTGCCAGTCCATATGCAAGTTAAGTTGCTGCGCGCCATCCAGGAAAGGTCGATCCGATCGGTGGGCACCCAGTCTGAAATCCGCGTGGACGTGCGGCTCTTGAGCGCTACCCATAAGAAACTGCATGAACTCGTGAAAGAAGGGAAATTCCGTCAGGACCTGTATTACCGTCTCAACGTTATCGAGCTGCCGGTCCCCAGTCTCCGGGGGCGCCCGGAAGACATTCCGCTGCTGGCCGAGGCCTTGTGCGAACGTCTGGCGAACAGTCAGGGTATGGCGGTGCCGAAACTATCTACGGGGGCACTGGAAGCCTTATCGCGCTATCATTTTCCGGGCAACGTGCGTGAGCTCGAAAACGTTCTCGAGCGCGCCCTGACACTGTGCGATGGCAACGAAATTGTCGCCGAAGACCTGCAGCTGCAGGACGAACCGCAAGCAGTGACCGAGCTCACCCATCCCGAATTCTCGGGCCAAAGGTCGCTGGAAGAGTATCTCGAGCAGGTGGAACGCGGTGCCATCGAGCAGGCGCTGGCGAGAACCAATCGGAACAAGACAGCGGCCGCGAAGCTACTCGGTATCACCTTCCGGGCGCTACGTTACAAGCTGGAAAAATTGGGGATCGAATAACATTAGGGAAAGCAGGTTATCCGACTCAAATCGGCAAATTCTGACCAAATAAGCGGCAGGGACGATCACAGATAAAACCAGAGTGACGCTCAGCGGCAGGCAGGAGATGACGCTCTACGTCAGTTTGCTGCCGAAATTTGTCATTCTGTACACAGATATTAAGGCTTAAAGTGCGCGAAAAATCTCATAAACGCGCTGTTTGAGGGGAAAACTTGCACCGCGGCGATTTTCACCGCCATTTGAGAGGAGGGTGGCATAGTTCATGCAACCCATTGAACATCCAGATGATCCCCGTCGCAGACGCTGATGGGCGATACGGCTCGACTATGAGTCGCTGGACACAGGATATCGCGGAAAGCATCGGCCCTAAAGGGACTTGGGGGCCTTGCTTGAACGGTCCTGACAAGGTGTTGGGTCGGTTTTTTCCAAGATGTCCCCTTGAAGTGGTAACATTCTTTAGCATTTCTGGAGGCTCCAAATGAGAAAACGTCAACAGGGCTTTACGCTCATCGAATTGATGATCGTGGTCGCGATCATCGGTATCCTGGCGGCCATCGCTGTACCGGCTTACCAGGACTATACAATCCGCTCGCGTGTGTCTGAAGGTGCGAGCCTCGCGGGCGCTGCCAAGACGGCAGTAGATGTCCGCTATAGCGAGACCGGCGACCTCACCACCATATCGGGGAATCATACCAGTCTTGGTCTCACCGCGGCCGGCAGCTACATGGCCAAGTATGTAACCAGTGTTAATGTTTTGGCTAACGGCATAATCGAGGTAACCTTGTCGGCTAACAACGATCTAGGCGTGGCGGCGAGCGATACCTACCAGTATTCGCCGATTGCGCAAGGCGGTAACCTCGAGTGGACGATAAATTCTGCTGGTCCTCAAGCGATCGACATGAAATACCTGCCGAGGCGGTAAACATATCGTAGCGCTTGTTTCAGCCTAATGAAGCAAGATAAGGGCGGCGTAGGCCGCCCTTATTCTTTGGAGTTGGTGTTAAATTTAGGAGTATGAACCAAGGGACTCACCGATTCACCCTCGCGCTGATCGCTCTCGTTCTGGCGCTATCGGCAGTGGTCTATCTGCCTGGTATTTCGGGACCGTATGTATTCGACGATCGCTATAACCTCGTTAAGAACTCCTTTATTCGAATAAGTTCCCTCGATCCCAGGGACCTCTATCATGCCAGCTTCTCCATAGAATCGGGGCCACTGTTGCGCCCGCTCAGCATGCTGAGCTTTGCACTGAATTACTACTTTGCGGGAAGTTTCGACGATACCACCCCGTTCAAACTGACCAATCTGTGCATTCATGTCATCAACGGGTTGCTGATCTTCTGGCTGGTGCGTCTGATATTTGCGCGCCTTTCTCAGATTCATCAGCGAGATGGTCCGGACGGCAACGGCAGGTTACAAAAAAATGATCTCCTTGCCGCCGCCGTCGCTCTGCTCTGGATCGTCCACCCCATAAACCTAACCGGCGTTCTCTACATTGTGCAGCGGATGGCCGCCCTGTCCGCTCTCTTCACGCTGCTCGGACTGGTCTGCTACCTAAAAGGGCGCAATCGCATTGTTGCGGATCGTGCGGGAGGGATCTGGCTCATTGCATTTGGCTTGTTCGCCTTCGGGGGATTGGGCATGTTGAGCAAAGAAACTACTGCCCTGCTGCCATGCTTTATGCTGGCGCTGGAATTCACCCTCTTCGCGAACGAGGCGCCTTGGCGAGTTTGGTCGCAATTATCGGCCCGTATAAGAACTGCCGTGCTAGTCGCCACGCTATTGGTCGCGATAGCCACGCTGTTCTGGGCAATTGGCTTTGCCCTACCGGGGTATGCATCGCGTCCGTTCACCATGTTGGAACGCGTCCTTACTGAGTCACGTGTTTTAATTTTCTACCTCTCGCTGCTTATACTTCCGCGCATCAACCAATTCGGCCTGCACCACGACGATATCGGGCTATCTAGCTCACTGTTCTCTCCTTGGACCACACTGCCTGCTGTATTGGGTATCATCGCATTGCTCGTGCTTGCTTGCCTTATAAGGAGAAGATCGCCGCTGCTGTCACTCGGGATCCTCTGGTTTTTTATCGGTCACCTCATGGAATCCACTATCCTGCCACTGGAGATCGCGCACGAGCACCGTAACTACCTGGCCTCCGTCGGCATTTTGCTGGCACTCGTTCATCTACTGCACCAGGGCATGCTAAGGCTCGGCAACCAAAGGCTATGGGTGCTTTATCCTGTGTTTGCCGCGATTTTTGCCGGCACCACGTTTCTGCGTGCTACGCAATGGTCTGATCTTAACAGCCTCGCCCATCACGAGGCGTTTCATCATCCAAATTCGGCCCGCGCCCAGGCGATGTTGGGTTCGTTACTGTATATCCAAGGCGATTACAAGCAGGCGATGGAGGCCGTCCGGCGTGCCGAAGCGCTGGCGCCAAATGAAGCAGGGTATAAGATCAACAGGCAGATACTAGCAATCCGGCTTGGTATGCCGCTAGACGCTGCTGTAAACGAAGAGATCCTGAAGGTGCTGGCAACAGGCCGTCCGTCAACGTCAACGCAGATATCACTGGACTACGTTGGCAACTGTGTCGCGACGCATTGCTCAGAGCTGCAAGCGCCGATGGAGGCCTGGCTGAACACCTTGATAGAGAATGTACCTCCCTCTCTCGACGGCTCGTATTTCGATTACTTGCTTGGTCGTACCCTGGTCGCACAGGGCAAGGTCCTTGAAGGCCTAAACGTCCTGGAACGTGCCTACCGGGCCGACCCCAACTATCTTCACCCCTTGTTCGAGCTGGCGAACGTCTTTCTCGCGCTCAGGCAAATACAAAATGCGGAATTCATGTTGGACAGGCTACGCAGAGCCAATGAGGGTAATCTGCATCCCAGAGACAAGGAGATCGCGGAACTCGCGGCGGCCATAGAAAAATTGAAAAATGAGAACCAGCGGCTATCCCCAGGCGAATCGTAAACGGAAGTGAGATCAATAAGGCGCGACCGTATTGGATGCTTTATCCTGCTCGCTTAGTGGGCATTCATGCGGTGCCGTTTCGGCAGCACAATGGAGCTTATAAGGGATCATAGTCTGTCAGCCGTCCACCGATCAGCCCTGGCCCTTATCGCTATCGGCATCATAGTCATTGTCGTTTATTGGCCAGGTCTGACCGGACCTTTTATCTTTGACGACACAATACATATCGTATCCAACACGGCGATTGCACTCGAGCGCCTTGATTTCGCCGGTCTAAGAACCGCAGCCCTATCCAACGAGACTGACCCCTTAGGTCGCCCACTGGCTTTAATCACCTTTGCCTTAAACCATTACCTTGCGGGAGGCACGACAAGCGCATTTCCATTCAAGGTTACCAATCTTTTCATACATCTGATCAACACGGGATTAGTGTACTGGTTGACCTTGCTGTTGTTCAGGCAACTCGCTACAAGGCCGGGCTTTCACCCAACCAAATTACACTCCTGGCTGCCTGCCCTGGTTGCCGGCATATGGGCACTGCACCCCATTGGGCTGACGTCGGTATTGTATGTCGTACAGCGCATGACCAGCTTGTCCGTGCTGTTTATTCTGGCAGGGTTGATTACTTTCATATACGGCCGGGTACGTGTCCAAGAACGTCGGGGCCTCGGCTATACACTCATGACGCTGGGCCTCCTAGGTGGAGTCGTACTCGGCCTGACCAGTAAGGAGACTTCGGTTCTGTTGCCTTTTTTTATGCTTGTCATTGAATACGTTTTCTTTCGCACACAGAATCAAGGTAATCACACTTTCAGAAAGCTAAGGTGGTATTACACGATAACAATCTTCATTCCTTCTCTTGCTGTTCTAATCTGGTTTCTGCTCCATCCAGATTATGTTCTCAGACCTTATGCATGGCGTGAGTTTAGTCTTTTCGAACGACTGTTGACTGAGCCGCGTGTGCTCTGGTTTTATGTCTCACTGCTAGTACTGCCGATACCATCCCGGTTTTCATTGTTCCATGATGACATACCCATAAGCACCAGCCTGCTTGACCCCTGGACAACAAGTGTGGCCCTCGTGGGCGTCCTATTGGCGATCAGCGTGGGTGCCCTAGTCGCCAGGAGATATCCGGTATTGAGCTTCTCGATTCTCTGGTTCGCCGTTGGACACGTGGCGGAATCCACTTTTATTGCGCTCGAAATTGCACATGAACATCGAAACTATCTTGCCGACTTCGGACCTATCCTGGGCGTTGTCTACGTTCTCGCTCGAGTATTCGAACATTTTCGAGCATCCGCAATACCCATTGCGGCGTTTATCCTGATTCTGACCACATTAGTATTCAGCACATACACGCGCGCGCGCATCTGGATGAGCGACGACAGCATTGCTACCCATCTGGTTACACACCATCCACGATCAGCGCGAGCCCATTCAATGGCTGCCGAATTACATGTGTCGAAACGAAATCCTGTTCAAGTCATTAATCACTACAAGCGAGCCTCAGAGCTCGCGCCTCACGAGACAGGCTATCTGTTGCGGCTTGTCGTAACAGCTGCACGCACAAGGGTCAACCAGCTAAAGACGGAGGCCAGTAGCGAACGTGCTCTCAAATCGGCAAAACTGAAATTACCCAAGTTCATATCCATCAAGCAGTCAGGCGATACCTCAAGGTTGGAGCCAAGCAGATCAATAATAGAAGAAATAACACAGAAGCTAAGAAATAACCCCGTCAACGGCAGGACAGCGCAAGGGCTTGAAGAATTGGCCGCGTGCGTCGCGACAGATCGAGACAACTGCGGTTATTTGTACGCCAATCTCGTGGAATGGTATCAGCTTGGGATAAGAAACCCGCGTATATTTCGTGGCATTCGTAATGACATGGTCATCAGCTTGGTCACGACTCAACTGGCATATGAGGGTTACACTGCGGCGCTGGACACAGCAAGATGGGCTCGAGCTATTGACCCTGCGAATCCAAACTTTATTCTTATGGAGGCGGACGTTCACTTTCGCCTTGATGAGCTGGATAAATCAGAACAAACTCTGCTATCCTTGAATAGCCTATCCGTACCCCTCAAGCCCAGCGTGAAGGAACAGGCGGAAATCTTGTCTGCCCTTATAAAATCACGGCGTAACCAGACTCCATCACAATAGCATCGTATTAAAGAAGATTCTTGTTACGGCAGGAATCACGGCAACTTACCTAACAATGATGGCTCCGAACGCTTCGAACACGATGAAACGCTCCGTAACCTTTATAATTCCCGCAAAAAATGAGGAACAAGGACTAAAGACGTTGTTGCCAGAGTTACGCACGCAATTTCCTGATGCCGAAATACTTGTCATTGACGACGGTTCAACGGATGAAACCGTGAATGTGTGCCGGGTTCATCAGATCAAAGTTGCTTCTCATCCATATCCCATGGGCAATGGCGCGGCAGTAAAAACGGGCGCACGCATCGCCGATCGTGATGTGCTAGTCTTCTTGGACGGAGATGGCCAGCATGACCCTGACGATGTGCCAAAAATGATCTCAAAGTTAGATGAGGGATACGACATGGCGGTGGGCGCCCGCCACGCCAGTACGCATGCTAACATAGGCAGATGGGGCGCCAATGCACTCTACAATCGACTAGCGAGCTGGATGGTCGGCCAGAAAATTGACGACCTTACGTCCGGTTTTCGGGTTGTTAAAGCAGAGAAATTTAAGGAATTTTTGTACCTGCTGCCGAATGGGTTCTCCTATCCGACGACGATCACCATGTCATTTTTCCGTGCTGGCTATGCCGTTGGGTATCTGCCTGTTCACGCACGTACGCGGCAAGGGAGGAGTCATATTCGACCTTTACGTGACGGCATTCGTTTCCTGGTGATTATTTTTCGCGTTGGCACACTTTACTCTCCGCTGAAACTTTTTATACCGATCAGCTCTGCTTTCTTTGTTTTGGGGCTAGGTTATTATCTGTATACCTACGTGACGCAAGCCAGGTTTACCAATATGAGTGCTCTGCTGTTAACGACATCACTCCTTATTTTCCTTATCGGGCTCGTTTCAGAGCAAATTACTAATCTTCTTTATACCCGCAAATCTGAGTGATCCTAACTACGCATGGAATTCAAGCGGCTCAGGCGGGTATTGTCCCCATTCATAATGCGCCATTGGATTATCACCGATGGACCATCTACGGCCTGAGAGACCTAGCCCACAGAGGTCACTTTACGATTGAGGAAGAGCTGCCCCTCGGCCATCCTATCGGCCCTCCTGAGTAACCTCGCAATGAGTAAGACCGTACTATACTGGATAAACCAGAAGAATCCTGTGGCTTTGTTTGTTGTACTGCTCCCCTTTCCTGCACTGTTAATCAATACGATCGCATGGGCTATTGCGAAAATCAGTCCAGAAGACAGCTTCATGCCGAGCGGTTACCGCACGCTATGGGTGAAAAAATAAATGTCGCATCTTGCCTTGTTGACTACTTCATTTCCCAACGGACAACCGGGTATCGAGGCGGCAGGGTCATTCGTTGCGGATTTCGCCGCGGAGCTTGCCCAACGGCTTAAGATCACCGTCGTGGCGCCCGGGAACGAGACCGACCAAAAAACACAAGGGCCGTTCACGGTACACCGCTTCGCTGTCCCCCAGCTACCGTTATCGCTACTCAAACCGAGTAATCCAGCCCACTGGGGGAATATCATCAGGACGCTGTATGCCGGGCAGAAGGCTACTGAGCGACTCGTACGTACAAAAGACATCGACCACATATTGGCACTGTGGGTTTTGCCATCTGGGTACTGGGCACGGCGAGCGTGGAAGCATCATGGCATCCCCTACAGCGTCTGGGCCCTAGGCAGTGATATCTGGACGTTGAGTACGCTCCCAATCGTGAAAAACGTTCTACAGGTCGTGCTCCGGGATAGCGATAACTGTTTCGCCGACGGCTATTTGCTAAAGCAGGACGTGGAGTGCCTTTCGGAACATACCTGCGAGTTCCTACCTAGCGTGCGCAAACTACCCCTGCGTGGTGCCAAAGCCGTCGCCACTAGGCCTCCCTTTCGTTTAGCCTTCCTTGGGCGTTGGCACCCCCATAAAGGGGTCGACTTACTAGTAGAAGCACTCAAGCTATTGGATGAATCAGATTGGCACAAAATCAAAGAAGTGAGAATCGCTGGCGGAGGGCCACTGGAAACCCTGGTCAAAAGCGGCTGCGCGACCTTGCGAGCCGTTGGTCGCCCTGTCACCGTTCGCGGCTATCTAGATAAAGCTCAGGCAGCAGAGCTTCTCTTTTGGGCCGATTACCTCGTTCTACCGTCACGTATTGAAAGTATACCCGTCATTTTTTCTGATGCCATGCAGGCAGGTTGTCCCTTAATTGCTACTCCAGTGGGTGATCTCCCCCGGCTCTTGAATGAATATGATGTAGGGATTCTGTCGGCCGAAACATCATCGCATAGCTTAGCCGCAGCCATTCGTTCCGGCATCAACGGATCGCCGAACGCGTTTAGTGCGGGATTGAGGCGGGCGTTAAAGCAGTTTAGTGTTGAGCGGGCATGTGACCAACTTGTTAGAACCCTGAACATTGTCGAAAGGCTAGCCGTTAGCGCTCCATGAGCACTTTTGTATTTACACCGGAGCCACCTAATCATTGGGATGCTGTTTGCTCGACCTATAGTGCACTATTTCATAGCCCTGGGTGGCAGTCTGTTCTTAACCAAGCCTTTGGCAGCCAAACCATGTACGGCTGGAACGCCGGTGCACAAACTGGGGTGGCAATCACTGTCTTCAAAGTAGGGCCTTTCCGCGTTGGCTATGTCGGCTTTCCGATTGGCGGTGCAATTGGAGCAAGTCCTCTTGAACCTACCATGGTGTTAGGTTGGCAAAAGGCGTACTTTCCAGCGAAGCTCCACTGCTTGCGTTTCCCCGTCAGTGCGTTCAACACCCCAATGGCGCTTGATCTTCCTTGTCAAAAAACACCAGAGACGGCCATATTAGAACTTCAAGAATGGCAGATAACAAACCTTCCTAAACTACGCCGGGACATTAAGAAAGCGAGTTCGACAGGGCTACAGGTCATCGATGCCCAATCGCCAGCACAAGGCAACATTCTACATCGCTTCTACCGCGACACCGTGCTACGCCATGGTGGTAAATTGCGTTACAACGTCGGCTATTTCTCCTCCCTGATAAGTCTCGCACAGCGTCACCCTGGATTACGCTGCCTGTTAGCCATCCTAGATGAAGAGGTGGTTGGTTTCCTCATCGTAGTGCTGCATGCGCGAACAGCCTACTACTTGCATGGCGCCGCGAATCCATCACTAAAACAATTGAGCCCTTCCGATGTTCTTCTGCACGAGGCTATCAACTGGGCCCAAGACAAGGACATGGATTGTTTCAATATGATGCCTTCGCCCAGTCACCAGACATCTCTCGTCCGTTACAAGGAAAAATGGGGCGGTATCACCAAACAACAACAGGTTTTCGATCTTGCGGTAAAGCCATTTCACTCGCTCGCATTTAGAATGGCCGAACGGCTTTATCGTCTCATGTGGTGAGTGACTGTGCCGTTAGTCGTTCTGAGGTTTCCTAGGAAGTCATGAAACTAGCGACTATAATAGGAGCGTTTCGAACATACGTTTGACCTTTGAAAGGCGGCGTCGTGAACGTTGTTCTCAGGCAACTAAAAACAAGGTTCTTGGAGCTGCTACCTCTGCGCATACTCAAGTTTCGTGCTTCCGGCCTCTTATACGAATCACATGTACAAGTTAAATCTCCCGATCGTTTGAAGCTCGGATGCAACGTATTGATTCAGCGGGACAGCATTCTTCACTGTGGCGGGAGGAAATGGTGCAACTTCGGCGGCAAAATCGTCCTGGAGAATAATGTTGTGATTGGCCCTAAGTGCGTCGTATACGGTGCCGGAGAAGTTTACCTCGGGGCATATACGCATCTGGGCCCAGGTGTGATGATTCTGTCACAGTCCGGACTTCCAACGGATCGCCGGCTGTCGGCTAACCCAGACATTCTTTTTGAGCCCGTGAACATTGGCAAGGGATGCTGGATAGGTGCGGGCGCCGTCATCCTCGGAAACACGGTACTAGGAGACAACTGCACCGTTGGACCTAACAGCGTTGTCAAAGGCCACTACCCCGCCAACACGGTCTTGATCGGGAATCCGGCACGGGTTAGCGCAACGACCGAGAGCAGAAGCCGACAATGAGTCAGGCTGCCTCCCACGTCGAAGCCTTGGTTGAGGCTATTGGGCATATTAATCCCCTCCAGATTCCCTTTCTGGAATCATCGCTCAGTGATCTCAAAGTGAATGAGCATAACTCCCTCAACGCTTACATTGAGTTCTGTCTTGGCACCAACATCGATATTCACTATCTCAGTAGATGTTACGATCTGATTGTAAAAGACACTTTGCGCGAACAAATCTATTTTCAAAGACATAAGCGCTACAGATACTCGTCTTATGGCGATGTTGCTGAATCGGTCTATCATAATGACGACTACATGCGACTGTACATGCATGGACTCGCTCTGACGTCGTTCCTGTGGCCAAACCATCGGGCGATGCGCCGGTTTTTTCTTGAAAAGATCCCCAAAGAAAATCGCGGTACCTACCTGGAGATTGGTCCTGGACATGGTTTCTATTTCATGTCTGCGATGCAACTTACATCGTACAACCATTTTGAGGGTGTAGACATAAGTCCAACAAGCGTGGAGCTCACTAAGAGTATCCTAACAAGTCGTGCTTTTGGAACGTTTACAAGATATCAACTGTTTTGTCGAGATTTCCTTTTAGAGAAAATGGTTCGTGACAAATACGAAGCTATAGTTATGGGGGAGGTTCTTGAACATGTAGAGGAGCCCTTAGCCTTCCTGCAGAAGATCAGAACACTTGCGAATGACGACACGTTCGTTTATGTAACGACATGTATAAACGCGCCGGCCATCGACCACATATACTTATTTGATTCAATCTCTTCGTTAGAGGCCATGCTCGGAGATGCGAAATTGATGATTAGAGATAAACTGCTTATCCCGCACGAAGGGCTTTCGCTTGATCAGTGCTTGGAACAGCGCATGCCAATTAATGTCGCTCTAGTACTAGGACGGTAAGCGTGAAACAGTATGGTCTGACTTTTCACCACTTTGGGTTGGCAGTGACACAGCCTGATAGGGCGATCAAATTCCTGCAAGGACTTGGTTATCGTACCGGAGAACTGGTTCACGATCCCGTCCAGAACGTGAATCTCGTCTGGTGCACGAACCCCAACATGCCAGCGGTCGAAATAATTTCACCAACCGGCAGCCCTGGTCCGCTCGATAATCTTCTTAAGGGGAGAAACGAAAGTATCTACCACTTGTGTTATGAGTCCAAGAGCACAGAAGATTCTCTCCAGATGATGAAGGACAGTTCTATTCGCGCCATCTGCGTCTCTCCGCCAAAACCAGCTATTCTTTTTGAGAATAGAACCGTTAGTTTCTATATGATAAATGGATTTGGCCTTATTGAAATTCTGGCAGCATGAGATCAGCTTTACGAGCAAAGCTCGACCAAGTACTCGACGGAGCATCGCCAGATAAACTACCGTCGCTGCTGTCAGCCGTAAATCGCGCTGACGCCACAGATCTTGGCCTCGAAACCGCGGCAAGCATTCACTTCCTGAGAAATTATACCATCGAATTGATCGAGCCGTTTTTAAAGTATTATCTGTACAAGGAAGAAATAAAGCCGTTCATAGTATTCGGCGGATATAACACGTTCCGACAGGAATTGCTTGACGAAGACTCGCACGTGCATCAGAAGCCTGACTTGATCGTACTTTCCCTCATGTTGGACCAACTGGATCCATCCTACGGGACACGGACGTGGACAGCAGAGAAAACGAAAGAGCACGTGCAGGAGCTTTTCGAACTCGTTGCCGCGAACTCCGAATCCACCGTTGCAGTAAATACATTTATTCCGCCGTTCTACCGCGAGCAAGGCATTACCATGATGCCGACGCTACCGGACTTTGAAAGAGGGGTGTGTGACCTAAACCTCCAGATTAGAAAGTTCGTTGCGAACAATTCGTCCAAGTTCTTCCTAATGGACTGGGAAAGGTTTCTTAGAATTCTAGGCGAGGAGAATAGTATAGATTATCGTTACTGGTACTTGTCAAAAGCGCCCTTTAAAAAGCATTTTCTTAACTTGTACGCGCGGGAAATCACTCGATTGGTACGAGCTATGAAGGGTAAGGGTAAGAAGTGTCTTGTCCTCGATTGCGATAATACTTTGTGGGGCGGAGTGATCGGTGAGGACGGCCCCCGCGGAATAAAGCTCGATCCGAATGACTGGCCAGGCAACGCCTTCTACGATTTCCAGAAGACGGTACTGGCTCTTTTCGGGCGTGGAGTTCTCATAATTCTCTGCAGCAAGAACAACGAGCAGGATGTATGGGACGTGTTAGACAATCATCCCCACTGTCTGCTCAAACGTGAGCATCTTGCAGCATGGCGAATCAACTGGGATAACAAAGCCAACAATCTCGTTTCCTTAGCAGAGGAACTTAATGTCGGAATCGAGAGTTTTGTTTTCGTTGAGGACAGTCCCGCTGAGTGCGAACTAGTCAGACAGAATCTACCCAGTGTTACGGTCTTACCGGTCCCAGAGAACCTATATACATACCCTAATATAGTACTTGAAGATGGCCTATTCGATACCCTGTCTCTTACACAAGAAGATAAGCAGCGAACCGTGCAGTACCAGCAGACACGTAAACGGCAAGTGCAGAAAAACATGTTCACAAACATTGACGATTACTTAACATCCCTCGAAATGGAGGCAGGCATCCATGAGGCGAAAATACATGAAATTCCCCGGATTGCACAGTTAACTCAAAAAACTAACCAATTTAATCTGACGACGCGCCGTTACTCAGAAACTCACGTCGAAACATTGTTGAACAGCGATGACGCCGCTATATTTACCTTAACCGCTCGTGACAAGTTTGGGGACCTGGGGTTGACAGGAGTATTGATTGCAAAACATGTAGAAGCGGCTGGTTTTGTAGACACGCTCTTACTGAGCTGCAGGATTCTGGGAAGGGAACTGGAACAACTATTCGTCGATCGGTGTATGTCTATACTAGAAGACAAATGGAGCCTTGAGAATTGGCAAGCAGAGTATATTGCGACCGAAAAAAACCAGCACGTTGCCAATTTCTGGGAACAAATCGGTTTTACCTCGACTAGTGATGTTGCGGGCATCAAAAGGTATTCAATGCCAGTAGAGCAACGGCTAGGCTACCAAAAAAATATCGTCAAGGTTATTGGCCAATAGCTATGGAGGAAAAAATCAAGCAAGTTATGGCTTCCACATTTGGCGTCGATGTCGGCCAAATCGGAAATGATACGTCCCCCAATACTCTGCAAAACTGGGATTCGCTGAAGCAGATGCAGCTAGTTCTTTC
>JBHIDJ010000071.1:0-15705 GCA_046760105.1 Acidiferrobacterales bacterium
GGCATGGCCCAGGGCTTACGATACGTTATGGCTTTCATCCGACACCGTTCGGCGAATGTTTATTAATGCTGACCGAGCGCGGTATTTGCGGTCTCGCTTTTGTAGTCGAGGGTGGCCGTGAAGATGCTCTCGCCTATCAGTTAGCGGGCTGGGACCACGCGCAGATCGTGGCCGACCAGGACAGTACGCGGCATTACGTGGAGCAGATTTTCAGAACATCGAACGAGCGGTCAGCAGCAGGCACGTCGCCGCTGCGACTACTTTTGCGCGGCACAACGTTCCAGATCAAGGTATGGGAGGCCCTACTCAGCGTGCCAGCCGGGGCGCTCACGACTTATGAGGCGATTGCTCGCCGCTTGGGATATCGCACGAACGCAGCGCGGGCGATCGGACAGGCTGTCAGCGGCAATCTCATTGCCTATCTAATCCCCTGTCATCGTGTGATCCGCAAATCCGGCTTGATCGGCGGTTATCGTTGGGGTACAGCCCGTAAGCTGGCAATAATCGGTTGGGAAGCGGCCCGGGCCGAGCACGCGGCGCTGTAAGGCTTGCAACTCAACTGAGCTTCTGTGGGAGCTGTCTATATCTAGATAGCCTTGAACACTTTCGCTAACGACTCGCCGTAAACTGACAAATCCCACTCGCAGGTGTAGCCGAAGGGCGTGAGCGTGACGCCGTAGCCAGCTGCCCGCAACCTATCGGCTAACCCTTCAATGAAACGTCGTGCGAACTCTGCTTCTGCTTTGCTGGTTGAAAGGTGGGTGAAAGAATGAAGCGCAACATTCTTCAATTTCCGCTTGTTCGCGAGCCACCTAATATTCCTCAAGGCAGTCGAAAGCACTTTATCTCGCCGGGGTTCGTCTTCGGCTTCAGCATGAACAAAGATAACCGCGACGTCTTCGACCTCCTCTTCAGTATCGCGGTCTGCGGACTCGGGCACAGTCTTACGAAACGATTTGAAGCGAAATCGCCGTGCCTGGAACATTAATAACTTCATGACCCAAGTTGCAAGATCCAAGTAGCAAGTGGTAAGGAAAATCCGTAACAAGGACTATAGCAGCAGTAGCCTTGCTACTTGAAACTTGCTACTTGCTACTGTTCGTCGAAGACGACATTCACCCGCCTGTTGTGCTTGCCTTTTTTCTCTATTTTGCTGACGCGGACCCGGCCGATCTCACCCGTGGACGCTAAATGAGTGCCGCCGCATGGCTGCAGGTCCACGCCTTCGATCTCGATAAGCCGAACACGGTCCTGCCCCGTCGGAGGTTTCACAGACATCGTGCGCACAAGCTCGGGCTTGCTTGCCAGCTCCTCGTCGGTAATCCACCGAACACGCACCGGATGGTTTTCCTGAATAAGCCTGTTGAGCTCTGCAGTGATATGTTCTTTATCAAGCGTTGGCTCGGGCAGGTCGAAGTCCAGCCGGCCGCTGCCGTCACGCACGGAGCCCCCGGTCACGCCGCCTGCTACTACCGCACACAGCAGATGCAAACAGGTGTGCATGCGCATCAGGCGATAACGCCGTTCCCAGTCGATCTCGGCCGTCACTTTATCGCCGGACTGCAAGGTCGGTGCATCCTGTTCAGGAATATGAATGATCTGCCCAGGGTCACCCCCCTTTCGCGTGTCGATGATCGTCACCTCGGTTCCATCCGTGCGCCGTAAGGTACCGATATCACCCGGCTGGCCACCGCCCATCACATAGAAAACCGTGCGGTCCAGGTAGATGCCGTGCTCGTCGACAGCCGTCACCATTGCCTCGCAACGCTTAGCATAGGCGTCGGTTCCAAACACTTCCTCCGTCATGGTCGCCCCCCTTTAATTTCGCTGCAACCGATGGTAACGCAATCTCTTTCGGTTTGTACTATCTAAGCAAGAACCTCTGCTAGCGCCATACTCAAGTCCGGGTATTTAAATCGATAGCCCGATTCGAGCACCTTCTTTGGTAACACCTTTTGACCTGTTAGGTACAGATGCGCCATTTCGCCTACCAGAGAGCGTACTACCCAGCCGGGCGCCCACGTGAACACGGGGCGGCGCAGCGCTGCGCCGAGCTTCCTGGCAAAGTCCAGATTCGTCTCAGGGTTGGGTGCGGTGCAATTGAAGGCACCCTTTAGCGATTCATTAATCATTAAATGCATAATGATGGAGACAAGATCATCGATGTGAATCCAGGACATCCATTGCTTGCCGCTGCCCACGTGGCCGCCCAAACCCAGCCTGAAGGGAGGCAGCAGCGAGCTCAAGGCCCCGCCGCCTTTTCCCAAGACCACACCTGAACGCAAGCGACAAACTCTAACTCCAAGATCCTCCGCCTTTAGTGCTTCTGCTTCCCAGGCTTTGCAAAGGTTGGCCTGATATTCATCACCGGGGGCTGAGTCCTCGTCGAGTTCCTCATCCCCGCGCGCACCGTAATAGCCGACCGCCGAGCCGCTGATTAACACACGTGGTCTTCTTCGCGTACGGCTGATGTAAGCGACCAGTTGACGAGTCACGTCGACACGGCTCGATACAAACGTTTGTTTGAGGTCGTCCGTCCAACGGCCGCTACCCAGGCTCAAGCCGGCAAGGTTTACAATCACCTCGGGGGCATTTTTCTCGGTCAATTCATCCATCGACTCAATCGCAATGACCCGTCCCGATAAATGTTGTCGTACGCGCTGGCGGTCACGAGTGAGTACAGTCACCGAATGATCATCGGCGCGCAGCCGCCTAAACAGCGCGCTACCGATAAAGCCGGTGCCACCGGTGACCAGGATCTTCATAACTCGCATTTCCTTTAATCACACAACCATGCCATGGTTATAGACTCGCATGAGACGCAGTAGACTAGAGGTAGTCGCTTGTTCGCCCCCTATTAATCCGTTAGCATTGTTTCATAATAACGATTCTGGTGGGGTGCAATGGTGCAAGATGTAAATTCCTCAAAACAGGTCTACCGAGGACCCGAACGCCGCATAATGGTGAGGCGCGTTGCAGCCGATCGCCGCGATACGATACGTTTTGAACCAAAGAAGGCCGATCGCCGCCAGGGATGTGGTCGTCGGACTGACGATCAGGTGTGGGACACGATTAGATCCAATTTCTAAGTGTCCTAACCCGCAAGATAGAGTCCGACCATTCTAGGCTCGGGTTACCGGTCCGCGGACTGGCACTGACTTCATGAGGCCAGCCGCGAAGGGCACTTTGCGATAACCTTCCTGTCATCGAGTGAAATCACAAAAGCCCCCTCATTGGCGGCATGATGCCGCCTGCCGGTAGGCGCACTCGACCCACACCGCCATCCTGACTCCTTTCACTCAGGCCAGCGAGTCGAAAGACTTTTGGGCTATACCTCGGCGGCAATACCCTTAAGACCATTCCGCCAACGGAACCCGGTTACAATGGCCTTCATCAGAATGGACGCCGCCCGATGCTGAATGTCAAACATCGAAGTTGGGTATGGCACTTCGATAGTCCCGTAGAAAAGGTTTGGCCGGTGCTTGCCGATACCGCCCGCTTCAACGAAGCAGCGCGACTGCCGAAGCACGAAGTGGAGGAAATCCCGCAAGCCGACGACTCCGTGCGCTACTTCGGTCGTATTCATGTAGGACCGTTTAAGTTGGAATGGGAGGAGCAGCCCGTTAACTGGATAGCCAATCAGTGGTTTCGGCACTGTCGCTACTTCCGCAATGGGCCGCTAAGGTTTCTGTGCGCACATCTGCAACTTGTTCCCGAGGAGGACGGTTGCCACTGCGAATACACCGTCGAGGTAGAGCCGGCCAACTGGCTCGGCCGTGTGATTCTGGCCATGGGATTTCTGCGCAACGTAGGCAGAACATTCAGCCCGCTCGCCGACAATGCCCGTGACTTTGCCCAAGGCCGACGCGACACTGAATTCGATTGCAAACCGCCTAAGCTTGCTTCGCGGGCTAAGGAACGTGCTGCCAAGCTCGTCGCGAAGATCGAAGCAACCCCGCACGGCCACGGCCTCGCTGGTAAGCTGGCCGAGTATGTGCTCGACCGCCAGGAGGTGGACGTCTGGGCAATCCGTCCGTTGAAACTGGCGCGGCGATGGGGGGTCCCGGAGCGCCACTCTATCGAAGTCTGCCTTGAAGCAGTGAAGCAGGGGTTGCTTGCGCTGCGCTGGGACCTATTGTGTCCGCGTTGCCAGGTTGGGAAAAAATCAGTCCTTGCCCTCGACCAGCTACCCACCGGTAGCCACTGTTCCTCTTGTAACATCGACTACGATCGCGAGTATTCCAAGAACGTCGAACTCGCGTTTTATCCTGCGACATCGATTCGTCGACTGGGAGGTGGTGAGTACTGCCTGTTTGGTCCTATGAGCACGCCCCATATCAAGTTACACCTGACACTGGAGCCGGGTGAGAAGCGCGATGTCACCATCGATTTACCGCATGGAAACTACCGCTTACGCACGCTGGAGCCGGACGGTGAACAAACTGTCGAATGGAACGCGGATCGCTTTCCGGAAGTCATTGCCGACGGCGAAACGGTTATCGCCGGACCCCCCGCAGCCCCGGGCACAGTGACCCTTTATAACAAGGCGGACCGCAAACTGACTTTTATCGTCGAGGAAAGGGTGTGGATGCGCGACGCGTTAACCGCCCACCGAGCTACTGCCTTGCAGGCTTTCCGTGACTTATTCAACGAGGACGTTCTGCGACCCGGCGATAACGTGGACATCGATTACATCACGCTCATGTTTACAGACCTCAAGGGCTCAACGGCTCTCTACGAGCGTATTGGCGACCCGCAAGCCTACAGCTTGGTTCGAGAACATTATGCGATCATCGGCAAGGTCGTGCGTGAACACAACGGCGCGATCGTCAAAACTATCGGTGATGCCATCATGGGTGCGTTCGCAAATCCTGCGGATGCTGTGCGTTGCGGCATTCAGATGCACGCCGACTTCGCACAATTCAACGCGACTTCTGGTAAAGAGCCCGTCATTATCAAGCTAGGACTTCACACCGGCCGTTGTATTGCAGTTACACTCAACAACCGGCTCGATTATTACGGCACCGCCGCCAACAAAGCAGCGCGGCTGGAAAGTCAAAGCGACGGCGGCGACATTGTGATATCGCCTGAACTTGTCAACGATGCGGGTGTTAAGGCTGTGCTTGTGGAATTCTCGCCGCGAGAAGAAGAGGCAGTGCTCAAGGGTTTCAACAAGCCAATGCGATTTCTTCGCATCACTGCCGAGGAACTCGCCGCCAAGCGACGCCCCCTCCCTAACACTCCCCCATCAAGCGAGAGCGAATAGGGCACAAGAGCCCTATAACGTCTTTCAGAGATGGCTAAAACGCTGAGCACTGCGGTCTTTGGGATCGCGTTCCAGTCCTAAACAGGTCTTACGTAGGTGATCCCACAGGGCAAGGCGTCTCCAATCGGGCTTGTGCAACGGAGTCAGTTCGTCGGAAAGGAACGGATTGGGCAAGAATACGGTCATCTGTTGTTCATCGTTGCCATTAAACAACCGCAACCCCCAGCTCACGGGTGCGCCTTCGTCGTCCAAGTGCCGATAGAGTTCTGCACGGCGGGTCCGGCGCCATGCGGCGAGCTCCGGACTAGCTGGATTACGGTGGGTTCCCTCGTGTGGTCCGATGCAAATGTGAAAGTGCCAGGCGCCAAAATCAACGGTTAGATAACCATCAAACAAGGAGATGCGCGTAGGTGCGCTCGGGGCCTTGATCTCCCACGCAGCACCCTGGATCAGGACGCCGAAATGAATCGAGGACCAATGGTTCTCGAAAATATCCTTGCACAGCGCAAACAAAAAACTTTCCGACGTATCCAGAGGAAATACCTCCAGCACACCCATACCGGGCTCTTCAACACGTTGAGCCATGCTCAACGACATTACGCTGCGGCAGCCTTGAGTTCACCGAGGGCATCGTCGAGGGCGCGGGCGAGCCGGTCGAATAGATCGTCTATTTCCTCCTCGGTGATGATAAGCGGTGGACAGATGCCAATGACCTCGCCTGGAAGTGGTCGCACAATGAGCCCATGGCTCAACGCCTTTGTACCAACCAGCGTAGCGGCCTTGAGCTCGGGCGGAAAATAGCTCTTCGTCGATTTATCGGCGACAACCTCGATCGCTCCGATAAGCCCGACACCCCGCGCGTCGCCAACTAGCGTGTGATCACCCAAAGCTTTTAGCCTTTCTTGAAAGCGTGGTGCGACGCTGCGGACATGCCCCAAGATGTCACGTTCTTCATAGATTCTTAGCGCCTCAAGTGCAACCGCGGCAGCAACCGGATGTCCGCCGTAGGTGTTACCCGTGCCGAATACACCGAGCTTGCGGCTCTCCTCGACGAATACCTGGTAGATGGGACCGGAAATCATGACGGCGCCGATTGGCAGATAGGCTGACGACAGCTGTTTCGCGCAGGTGACCATATCCGGGGTAATGCCATATGTGAGCGAACCCCACATATTCCCGGTCCGGCCAAAGCCGCAGATTACCTCGTCTGCGATCATGAGAATGTCATAGCGTTTAAGTACCTCCTGAACCTTTTCGAAATAACCTGTCGGTGGCGGCATGACACCGCCTGCACCCATTACTGGCTCCGCGACAAAAGCAGCCACAGTTTCTGGCTCTTCCCACCGGATGAGCTCCTCGAGGTTTGCGGCGAGCCGGCTGCTAAATTCCTCCTCCGTCTCATTCGGTTCCCCATAACGGTAGTAACACGGCGTATCGGTGTGATAAATCCGCTCGATCGGCAGATCAAAATCGTTTTGGATGTGAGGTAAGGCGGTAAGGCTGCCCGCCGCGATCGTTACCCCGTGGTAGCCACGTTGGCGCGAGATTATTTTTTTCTTCTCGGACCGCTTGAGCCCATTGTTGTAGTACCAAACAAGTTTCATCGCCGTATCAACCGCTTCTGATCCCGAGTTTACAAAATACACTTTGGCCATCGGTGCCGGTGCCATTTGAATGAGCTTCTCTGCGAGTTCAATAACCGGCTCGGTGGAACGGTGCGCGAAGGTGTGGGAAAAAGGCAATGCCTCAAGTTGTCGTGTCGCCGCCCTAATTAACCGCTCTTCGCTGAATCCGAGCGCCACACACCACAGTCCCGCCAACCCTTCGATATAGCGCTGGCCACTGCTGTCCCAGACATAGATTCCCTCGCCGCGGGTAATGATTAGCGGGCCTTGCTCTTCATGGGCAGCGAGGTTCGTATAAGGATGTAAGTTATAGGCAATATCTTTCGCGACAAGTGAGCTTGTTCGATTTGACATGCTAGCTCCTCCTTTCTCACTATGGCAGACAGCACATGAGGCTGTTCTTTAACAAAATCTTTGCATCAATTAGTTGAGCGTACAGCGCTCCCCCCTGTTCGATCACCACAAGCCGGTTGGCTTTCATCTAGTTGCGAATTTCAGTTGTCAGCAAATCCGTAGAGTCGCAAACAGTTATTCCACATGATCTTGCGCTTCGCTTCAGCACTTACCTTCGATAGTCCTAGAAAGGTTTCGATGCCATAAGGAAATGGTCCATCGGCATGTGGATAGTCGATCGACATCACGATGTTGTCATCGCCCAGCTTATCAATCACGACGCTCAACAACTCCTCGTCGACGTCGGTGGCAATGAAACACTGGCGCTTAAAGTACTCACTTGGCGGTGCAGTTAACCGAGTAGATTCTCCCCCTCCGTATTTCTGCCACTGGTCATCCAGACGGTCAAGCCACCAGGGCAACCACCCACAGTTCCCCTCGAGAAAGCCGACACGCAGCTCAGGAAATTTCTCAAGCACACCTCCCACGGTCATTGCCGCGAGTGCAAGCATAAGCTCTAAAGGGAAGGCAGACGCGTGATTCAACGTGCGAAAGTTAGGCAACCCAACGAATCGATTCGATACGTAATCGCTGGAGGCGCCACCACTCGTGCCATGAAACGTCAACGCAACGTTTAACCGTGCAATCTCTTTCCATAATACGTCGCACTCGGGCGCGTTAAAATAGCGCCCGTTTACCGGCATCGGCAGCAAAACGACTGCAACGTGGCCTTTCTCCTCGACAGCCCGCCGGGCCTCGGCTGCCGCCAACTCCGGGTCGTGCAACGACACGATAGCGGCAGGCTTCAGACGTGCTGGGTCTACGCTACAAAAATCCGCTAACCAGTCGTTAAACGCTGCGCAATAGGCATTTGCATACTCCGCCGCGAGCGCGTCGATTGACACAACCATGTGCGCGAATGTGCGATACAAAACGGCCATATCAACTCCTTCTACGTCCATCGCTTCGAGTGTCGACGCCGCGTCATAATCACGCGCCCGGATAGATCGATAGACATCCGCAGTCGGTGAGTCCAGGTAGTTCTGCACTTGAGCTACCTGTTTATCGGTGGCCCATGGTGGGATGAGGCGCCCTTGTACGTCCCAGTGTGGGAAATTGGTGGGACCCCAACCGAGATACTTTGGCATTCGGTCTCGGTATTTCTCATCGAGATGGTCTTCGTACACGCCCTGCGGTTCGATCACATGCAGATCGCTATCAAGAATCCGAAAGCCGTCTTTCATGCCGTGCCTCTACTAGCGTGCCCAGGTTCAGCCATGACAAAGCCGCCCGCGTCAGTATCGCCGCTCTGCCGTGCGCTATGCCATCATAGCAGCCCTATGCGCCATAACGACCTCTGGCGCAGGTTAGGTTAAAACAGTGCTCCTTCGTCCTTTGTGTTCGTCGGCGGGTCTTCCCGGGGTCATCTTTGGCTTGAATTCGCTTTAATTTCAAGGGCTTTCGACTCGAACCTGCACTGACACAGGTCCATGGCACCGTTCTTGCTCACCACATTTCAACTAATAGCGAGGCGAACCTCAGTTAGGAGTGCCGCATGGCGCGCTGGTATGACAAACACTGCGAATTGGGCATGTACCTGGATCTCATGCCAGCAATGAGTCCTGCCCAACGGGATGAGCTTGTCAAAGGTGTACTGGCCATAATCAAAGAGAATAAGCCCGATCTGCTAACGCACTTTGTACTGGAATTCCCACTGGACCTGTTGCGGCGACGCTGGTATGACAAAGACCCCTATCTCTGGCTTCTGCTCAACGGGCTTCAATACGCTGATAGCAGCTTAATCGCTGAGGTTATCGCGTATTTCAAGAAAAATATGCCAACTTGCTACACAAATAAAAAGGTAGACTCATAGCAACACCGACGCGCACGTTCTCTCCGTCTCCTCAGCCTGAAGTATGCCCTCTCCATCCGTCTTAGTGCTCACGCATCGAGGCTTGACCAATCTCCTGCTCGAACCTGGTCGACTGCAGCCGATACGTCTCGCTTTGCTTGAATCGCGGCTTTGACATGCGGTGCAAAAGCGTCGCATATCCAATCAGGATCGCACCGACAATCCGCCATACGATCGGCATGCTGGCAGCAGTCAATTAATATGAGCTTTCCCCTTTCATCTTCTTCATATAAAACCGTAAAATACTTTAGGCGCTGGTGCTAACGGCAGGGACGCAAACGTTGGTTAAGCAGAAAGAACCCGCAACACCGGTTTACAAAGGCCCAGAACGGCGTAAGAGCGCAAGGCGTAAAAAGAATCCTCGACGCGGGACGTTACGCTGGGATCCCAAACAAACAGATCGGCGCCACGGAATCGGTCGCCGTAGAGACGACATCGTCTCCAGCGACACGACAATCTAAAGTTCTTGCGCATTGGCTGTCCGGGCACGACTAGTGGCAGCGCCTACACCGTCGCTGCTTCCGCCCGCAAAGGCTTGTCGGCGATTGGCATGTGAAGTGCCGCCGAAGCAAGCCCGAGCACGATAGCGCTCATCCACGCGACTTCATAGGAACCGGTTAGATCGAACACGTAACCGCCGATCCATGCGCCAAAAAACGCGCCGATCTGGTGGCTCATCATCACGATACTGAAGAGTGTGGCCATATAACGTGGCCCAAAAATTTGTCCGACAAGCCCGCCCGTCAGCGGCACCGTGCCAAGCCATAGCAATCCCATAACCGCCGAAAACAACAGCACCGAGGTCGTTGAGACAGGCGCTACCAAGAACAACGCGAACAAAATGCTGCGGCAAAAATAAAGCCCGCTTAAGACGTTCTTCTTGCGATACCGCCCCCCGAGCGCGCCGGCGGCGAGAGTACCAATGATGTTGAAAAGCCCAATCGTCGCCAACGCCCAGGCGGCAAGCATCGGTGTGAAGTCGAAACCGACGAGATACGCGGGCAGGTGGGTGGCAACAAAAGCGACGTGGAAGCCGCACACAAAGAAGCCGGCGTTGAGCAACCAGTACCCTTTGTGTCCCGCTGCCTCGCGTAGCGCCTCCCCGAGGCTCTGTAGATGCACAGACTCATCGACCGTCTTATCCGCCCGTGTAAGCCCGAACGCGAGTGGCGCCATCATCCCGGCGCAAATCGAGAGGACGATAAGCGCCGCAAACCATCCGAACCCGCCGATAGAGCCCTGCGCGAAAAGCGGCACGATAAACTGCCCGAACGACCCGCCGGCGCTCACAACGCCAAGCGCAAGACTGCGCTGTGCTGGCGGGGTTGCCCGCGCTACCGCAGATAACACGAGTGAAAAGGAGGTACCACTAACACCAAACCCGACGAGCAGCCCGGTGCCGATGTACAGGCCCTCCGGTGTACCGCCGAGCGCCATGATCAAAAGCCCTGCCACGTAAAGGATTGCACCCAGCAATACTGTCCGCACGATTCCAAAGCGGTCGGCCAGCGCACCGAAGACGGGCTGGCTCAGTCCCCAGAGCAGGTTCTGCAACGCCACCGCAAATGCAAACACGCTGCGCGTCCAGTCGAACTCGATCGTCATCGGATCGAGAAATAGCCCGAAGCTCTGCCGGATACCGAAGCTGAGTGCTAAGATGACCGCGGCGCAGATCAGAAATACAATTGGCATTTTGCGCATAGCGGCAGTGTACCTGAACCGCCACATGCGCGGACAGAGGTGGGATGTCACCAATAAACGCAACGACGAGTCGATGCGATCACATTCAGGGCTTGCGAAGCGGCGCTTGTGTCACTAAACAGGAAGATTAGATCATGAGGAGCTTCATGCTGGTGCAGCAGCTATGCCTAGCGGGGTGTTACCTTACGCTCATGCGCAGGCCCAAGATGTCAGCTCGCTACATCGGCTGAGCGACCCGACGCTCGCTGCTTAGTTCGACTCGATTTCGTCGTTCCTGCCGTTTCACCTCTACGTACTCCTCTCTCTCCATGTCGTAAGGCTTCGGAAAGTATTTCTCGGCAAGATCAAACCAGTAACTGATGCGAGCTTCAAAACGCTCGCTCGCAGTCAAGTGTTGTGTATCCATGAAAGCTCTCAGCGCAAAGTAACAGCGCATGACATTGCGTTCCATCATAGCCTTCTTGCCCTTCACATAGATGGGATAACCTTTGTCATCCACACCGACGGTACTGAATCCAACCGTATCGTGACCACGCATCGCGAGGTAGACGGTGGTAGCCATCCTGCCTATCAGCCTCCACCGGTATGAAAAACTAACCCGAACAAACGTTTTGTCTTCGACGGCCACGGCTTCCAACTGAAATCGATGATTGCGCGTACCCAGTGGGCCCTTGTCACCCTCGAGCAGAGCGGTGAAATAGTCCTCATCGAGATGTCCAATGCGGTAACGCAGCTTGATGACGAATGCGTGCTCTATTGAGGCACGAGTCTTACGGTCAAGGTGTAGCGTAAGCAGCGCCTGGCCATGTCGTTGCGCGTAGGTGCAAGCCTTTACATTCGGATGCAGTGTGGCAAATTCGCACCAGTTCGCGGGTGTCGCAAGTATCTTTGCCAGCTTCTCGAGTGGGTAACCGAGGACCCCGTAGACCTCGGCATTTATCAGGTCTTTGTGCTCCTCGGATCGTGTATACACCGGGATACCATGTATGCTATCCCTAAGCTCATCCCGGATTTTTTGGTAGTCAATACGAAGGGCTTGTGGGCGGTCCGCATCACCACGGGAAGGAGCGGCAATGCTGGTGCACACCAGGATGGTGATCGCCAAGAGCCAATAGCTACTACTTTTCATGTGCGTCGCCGAAGCCAGCTCCGCAGCACGGGTGTTGGATCCGCCGATGCCACGGAACAGGCACTAATTCCGCCAGCTCCCTGCGGCGCGCTAAACTACGGTACTACGACCGTATCGTACTCTAGACCCATCGTAACGAAAACCTACTTTCTGTATCTGTTTAGGTCGTGATTGGCTTATACGTGCCCATACCGACGTTAAGTTTTTGACAAGCCAAGCTTTATTCGCCTTCATGGTGTTGCGACCAAAAAACGAGCATGTCTTCGATCGAGGAGGAAAAGATGGCAACGCTACAACGAACGATTATAAACACAGCAAATGCCCCTCAGCCTGTAGGGGCATATTCACAGGCGATCCAGGCTAAAGCGAGCGAGCTTGTGTTTGTCGCGGGGCAGATAGCAATAGATGTCAACGGAAACCTGGTGGGTAAGGACGATGTTGCGGCCCAAACCCGGCAGATTTTTGAGAATATAGGCAATATTTTGCAGAGCCTAGGCGCGTCATTCAGCAACGTCTTGGAATTTACGACATACGTGGTAGGTAGGGATGCTATCCAACCCTTCATGCAGGCACGGTCTGAGATCTTTCCAACGATTTTTCCCGGTAAAGACTATCCGGCTAATACGCTGCTCGTCGTCGATGGGCTGGTTCGCGAGGAGTTTCTGATAGAGATTAAGGCGATCGCCGCCCTCGCTTGAAGGGGTGCACGTATGGGAACCGCACGACGCTTGGCGAAGCGCCGTTAGTTACCACACGATTTGTCGTTGTGAAGGTCGATCACGCGGTTCGGATAGTCTGAGATGATCCCGTCCACACCCCATCTGATCAAGCGGCAGATTTCGGCTGACTCATTGGCGGTCCACGGAATAACACGGATGTTTCTCGCCTGAAATCGTTTGACGTCCTGCGACCGTAAGCGATCGTGTCGTGGTGAAAGGATCGTCGCTCTGCTTTCCGCCACGATTCGGTCATAGCGCTGCCGGTTCCTCACCAGAATCGCCGTTGGTATATCGGGGTCGAGGTCATGCACTGCCAACAAAGCCGGTGGAGAGAACGACTGAACAATTGTTCTTTCCTTGAGCCCGTATTGCTTGATGAGTGTGACTAGACGCGCTGCGACGTCCTGTACCGACATGCCGTCCTTCCGATTCTGCCACTTGATTTCGATGCTAAGGTGCACTGGGTAGTGGGCATCTCGCGCTAAAATAAGGACCTGCTCGAGTCGAGGAATGCGAGTACCCGGGACGCGCTGCTGTTCAGGGAAGCGTGGATGACGGAGTCTTCCGCAGTCGATGCTGGCCAAATCCCCATAAAGGAGCTCCTCAAGAAGCTTCTTGGGAACCTTGCGACCGTCATCGTAGATACAGCGCTTCGAATCGAGATGCTGATCGTGGTACACGGCCAACACGCCATCCTTGGTAGTCTGGATGTCAAGTTCCAGAGTCGTCACCTGCAATGCCAGTGCCTTTTTGAATGCCGCGATAGAGTTTTCCGGTAGCAATCCTCGAGCTCCGCGATGGCCCTGAATGTCTAGGTTCTGCGGAATTGGTCTCGGCTCAGTTGGTGTATCCACTCTCGTCGCGCATGAAAGCGAGCCCAATAGCGCCAACATCACAAAACTCAAACGCGAGAGTCCGGATTCCATAGGTATTCTCCCTTTGCTATGTCAAGAATGATTTTTAGTGGGCAACGGAACGTCTCAACATTCCGGCTGAACGAGTCGCGCGGCGAAAGCTACACTTCGATAATGAATATCGACAATGTCGTCCACGTTATGCGCGTAGCCGCCACCCATGGTAACAGCGACCGGCAGTCCGTGTTTACGGCAATAGCTGTAAACTAAATCATCCCGGGTCGCCAATCCTTCCTTGCTGAGGCTTAGGCGGCCGAGCCGATCTCCTTCATAGGGGTCAGCGCCAGCGACGTATATGAGTAGATCGGGTCTCGAGCGGTCTAGCGCTTCAGCCATACCATCGTTCAATGCCTCAAGATAGGCTGCATCCTGGGTTCCATCTGGCAACTCTATATCCAGATCGCTTTCCTCCTTATGCACCGGAAAATTCTTGCTGCCATGAATAGAAAACGCAAATATCGTGGGATCGTCCCGGAGTATTGCTGCCGTACCGTTACCTTGGTGTACATCACAATCCACGATCAAAACGCGTTTTGCTTTATGCTCTCGTTGCATCACGCGGCCGGCAACAACGCTGTCGTTAAAAACGCAATAGCCTTGCGCACGAGCGCGGTAGGCGTGGTGCGTGCCACCGGCGAGGTTAGCGCCGGCGCCGTCCTCGAACGCAGCAAAACAAGCGGCAATGGTCGCCCCGTTTGAACGGCGAGAGCGTTCCACTAATCCTGTCGACCACGGAAATCCTAACTCCCGAATCTCGCGTGCGCTCATACGTCCGCTCACGACCTTGTCAAGGTACTCCTCATCGTGCGCCAACAGAATATCGGCATCGCTTGCAGGCTCAGGCACTAAGAGCTCGAATTGGCCGTTATTGGATCGTACGACGTGCTCGCGCAACAGGCGATACTTGTCCATTGGGAAGCGATGCTCCGCTGGCAGCGGAAGCACAAAGTGATCAGAATAGTAAACCTTCACTGCAAAACCTCATGCGCACAGCTGTTTTTCTATCGCGTACAACAAAACGTATCTCCCCGCTGCAGCCCCTTCCTATTTCACAAGCGACTCTCTTTTGCTTTTACGAGCGCGGTGATCACCTCATTGTAAGGCGCGGTCAGGTTGACTTCACGCGCCGCGGGCGGTATCGCGCCGTTTATTACATCTATCTCTGACTTACGGCCCGCCGTGAGATCGAGCAACACTGAGGGTCGGGCATTGGAGATCTCTAAGCCAAAATCACGCACGTATTGAACCGCATCGTCAATGTCGAGCGTGATGCCTCGGGCGCGGGCAACCTGAAAGGCTTCCAATGCACACCCCGATGCGACCTTCCATGCTTTTTCATCGTGGATGACTTCTCCGATCGTCCACCCGAGTACAGCGCAGGGGCCACTGTAGCAAACGTTGCAGATCAGCTTTTCCCAGATGAGCTGGTCAATATCATCATAGGTCCTGACGTTGAAACCAGCTTTGCGCCAGACATCTGCGACTCGCTCCAGGCGCGATGTGACCGGTCTGTCCATTTCGCCAAGCCGTATGAGCTCCCACCCGTTGTGATGCACATGTCCTGGCGCTTGAATGGAGGCACCAAAACCGCCAGCGACACCGATAGTCACTGTCTCCTTGCCTAGCACTTTCGCAACTTTTTCGGCACTGCCGAGCCCATTTTGGATTGTTAAGACTGTCGTGTCAGGACCAACCAGCGCTCTCGCGCTAAGCGCCGCCGCCTCAACGTGCATCGCCTTGGTTGCGATAATGACGAGGTCAACGATACCGACGTCAGCCGGATTGGTCGTGGCATTGATTTTGACCACACGGTCGCCACTTGCCCCTTCTACGCGCAGACCACTGGTGCGGATCCCATCGATATGGGCTTTCCACGTGTCAACAGCCCAGATCTCGTTACCCGCATCGCCCAAGAGACCAGCATACACTGACCCCATCGCACCGGCTCCGAGGATGGCTATCTTCATAACGACGATTGTTTCAGTGCGTTAGCGCATCAGCCAATGAGTAATTGTCCGAGATGCGGCGAAACCACGAAGTCATGAC
>JBHIDJ010000072.1:0-15589 GCA_046760105.1 Acidiferrobacterales bacterium
TCAGAACGCCTCGTTGTCGAAATCCACCACCGAACGGCCACCGGCCATGATTGCGGCGAACAACGCACTCGTTTGCGGCAGCAGCCGCTGCATGAAGAAGCGGGCGGTCTTGATCTTGGCCTCGTAGAAGCCGGTGTCATCGTGCTCGCACTTCGCGCTCGCGAGTTTGGCCATGCGCGCCCACATATAGCCAACCCCCACGAGCGCAAACAAGTGCAAATAATCCGTGGCGGCAGCGGCCGCCTCCTCGGGATCCCGCAGGCCTCGCTGCGCAATCCAGGCGGTGGCCCTTTGTAATCGACCAAAGGCCTTGGCCAACGGCAGCACAAACTCCCGAAGCGCTTGCTCGTCCTGGTAATCATCGATGAAGGCCTGAATCGGATGAAAGAAGCGACGCAGATAACGACCCGTATGGGCCGGAAGCTTGCGTCCTACCAGGTCCAAGGCCTGAATACCATTGGTGCCTTCATAGAGCTGGGTGATGCGGGCATCGCGCACATACTGTTCCATGCCGTGCTCGCGGATATAGCCGTGACCCCCAAAGACCTGCAGACCCAGGTTGGTCATCTCGAACCCCATATCTGTAAGAAACCCCTTGGCCACAGGTGTAAGCAATACCACGAGATCTTCGGCTTCTTGGCGTTTTTCTGCATCCGGATGTTTAGCCATTACGTCCAGACTTGAAGCGATCCAGCCGGCAAACGCCCGCCCTCCTTCCGTGTAGGCGCGTATGGTTAATAGCATGCGGCGTACATCCGGATGCACGACGATGGGATCGGCCGGTTTGTCAGCTTGTTTCGCGCCATTCAGTGAACGGCCTTGAAGGCGCTCGCGCGCGTAGCCGACAGCCCCCTGGTAGGCCGCCTCGGCAAGCCCCAGCCCCTGCACGCCGACCTCCAAGCGCGCCGCATTCATCATGGTAAACATAGCACGCATGCCTTTGTTGAGATTGCCCAGCAGATAACCCGTGGCCGCATCGAAGTTGAGCACACAGGTGGAAGATCCCTTGATACCCATCTTGTGTTCGATCGCGCCACAAGTCACAGTGTTGCGCTTACCCGCGGCACGCGTCCCGTTTACCAGAAACTTTGGCACGACAAAGAGGCTGATGCCTTTGATGCCTTTGGGTGCATCGGGCGTACGTGCCAACACTAGGTGAATGATGTTTTCCGTGAGGTCGTGGTCGCCGGCAGAAATAAAGATCTTGCTGCCAGTAATCTTGTACGTGCCATCCTCCTGAGGCACCGCCTTCGTGCGCAGCAACCCGAGGTCCGTCCCGCAGTGCGGCTCGGTGAGGCACATAGTCCCACTCCAGCTCCCGTCCACCAGTTTAGGCAAATACGTGCTCTTTAGTTGTTCGTTGCCGTGGCGACTGATGGCGTGATAGGTGCCGTACGACAGTCCCGGATAAATGCCAAAGGAGAGATTGGACGAGGCGATCATCTCCTGCACCATGGTGTTCAGGGTGCGTGGCAGCCCTTGCCCGCCGTAGGCGGGATCGGCGATGAGCGAGGTCCACCCACCCTCGGCATAGATCCTGTAAGCCTCCTTGAAACCTCTTGGCGTGCGCACGCTCCCGTCTTCGAAGTGACAACCCTCCTCATCACCGCTGCGGTTTAGCGGCAACAGTACGTTTTCGCAGAGCTTGGCCGCCTCGTCGAGCACCACGTCCACAAGATCCGGCGTCGCCTCTTCATAACCGGGCAACGCGTGTAACTGTGCGGGCTCGAGCAATTCGTAGTAAACAAAACGCATATCGCGCAACGGCGCGTGATAACTCGCCATAGCCTTAATTCCTCAGTGATTTGCCGGTCTCCAGAAGATGTTCCATGCGTGCGAGCGTGGCGGGATGACGCACGAGTGTCATAAACGCCTTGCGTTCAAGCCCCAATAGATCGTCCTCGGACAAGGCGTCTGTGATATCGGTGTCGCCACCGCTTAGCACCTGTGCCAGCGTTTTCGCCACCTGCTCGTCGTGGGCGGTGGCCATCCCCAGTTTACGAAACCCGTCGACGGCCATGTGCAAAGCCAGCTTGGCGGACGGTCCGGGGAGTCTGATTTCCGCTGCCTCCGGTGGTGAGTAGTTCTCTGCTAGCGCAAGCGCCGTCGCCTTGGCGTCGGCCAACAACCGACCACGATTCATGGTGATGCCGTCGTCCGGTCGCAGGAAACGAAGCTCCTTAGCCTGGATTGCGGACTTAGCAACGACAGCGGTGCTGATGGTCTCGAACACCTTCGTGACCGGTGGCATGGGCCCTTTGACGCCGTTGGGATGCCCCACCCACCTGAACAACATCTCTTTGCAGCCTCCCCAGCCGGGAATAAGACCCGCACCGGCCTCGACGAGACCTATGTAGGTCTCCGCGTGGGCCTGGATGGCGTCGCAATGGAGTAACACTTCGCAACCACCTCCGAGGGCCATGCCCGCAGGTGCACCGACGACCGGAAACGGCGCGTATTTGAGCGCACGGTAGGCCGCTTGCCCTTGGCTGACCATCGACTCGATTTCGGGCCACGCAGCTATATTGGCGGTATAAAGCAGCAAGCCCAGATTGGCGCCAACGGAGAAATTCGACGCCTCGTTGTAGACCACCAACGCCTTGTAATCTTTGGGCACGATGTTGATCGCCTTGTGGATCATCGCCAGGATGTCCGGATCCAAGGCGTTCATCTTAGTGTGGAACTCCAAACACACGACACCATCGCCAATATCCCAAAGGCTGGCAGAGCCATTCTTCGCCAACGACACGCTCCGTCGCTTGACGTCCGCGAGCAAGAGCGTGCCAGGTACGCGCTGCACCGCCCGGTACTCGCCTTCTACTGACATATAACGCAGGTGGCCCTTCTCAGCCCGGTAAAACGGTCGCTCGCCCGCGCTCGCCAAGAGCGGTGGTACCGGCATGCCTTCGGCCCTGAGTCTCTCTACAAACCAGCTTGTGCCCAGCTGATCGATCAATTCAAACGGGCCATGCTTCCAGTTGTAACCGAGCTTCATGGCATCATCGACGGCGACAATGTCATCCGCAATTGCGGGCACGAGACTCGCCGCGTAGCTCAACGTTTGCGCCAACACACGCCAGGCGCAAGCTCCACCTTTGTCTGGATGCGAGACGAGCGCGCGCAGCCCCTTTTCTTTGGCAGCGGCGAGGCTTTCAAATTGTGGTTTCGCCACCGGCCGGTAGTCGCCGCTCTCGAAATCGATCGCTTCCTTTACTCGTGTACCAGATGCTTCGTTCAGGCGGTAAAAACCACCCTTGCCTTTGCGCCCGGTATAACCCTCTGCGATCATCTTCGTCATCAACGCCGGCACCCGAAAGACGCGCTGAAAGGCATCCTGTGTAGGTAAGCTCGCATGCAGGCTTTCCAACACGTGCGGCTGCAGATCCAGACCCACCAGATCAAGCAACCCAAATACCCCGGTCTTGGGAATGCCCACTGGTCTGCTCATCACCGCGTCCGCCTCTTCGACCGTGAGCCCAGCGTCCATCGCCTCGAGCACGGCGCATTGCAGCCAGAAGACCCCGATGCGGTTGCCGATGAAACCCGGTGTGTCCTTGGCCATGACTACGCCTTTGCCAAGCGCCACATCGGCGAACGTACGGATTGTCGCCACTGCCTCGGGGCGCGTGTGCTCAGCGCTGACGAGTTCGAGTAAGCGCATGTACCGTGGCGGATTAAAGAAATGCGTAACAAGGAAATCGCGGGTGAACTGCTCGGGCATCTGCGCCGTCAAGTCACGAAGTGGAATGGTCGAGGTATTGGATGAAACGATGGAGCCCGGTTTGCGAACGGCATCGATCTTTTTATAGACAGACCGCTTCACGTCGAGCCGTTCCACCACCGCCTCCACAATCCAGTCAGCATAGCCAAGCAGTTGCATGTTGTCTTCGATGTTGCCGGTGGTAATAAGAGTCGCGTTTGCTTTGTGCATAAATGCCGCCGGCTCGGTTCCGAGTAATCGCTTAACGGCGTTGTCGGCGATGGCGTTGCGATTCTCTACCTCCGCGGGAACGATATCGAGCAATACCACCGGCACACCCGCATTCGTGATTTGAGCGGCGATGCCGGCACCCATCACACCAGCGCCGATGACCGCAACTTGGCGTACCTCACTCATCTATACCGCCTCCAGAACGGTCGCGATTCCTTGACCGCCGCCGATACACTGGGTAGCAAGCGCGTAACGGCCGCCTTCACGCCTGAGCAATGCAGCTGCCTTTCCGGTGATGCGCGCGCCCGTGGCACCGAGCGGATGCCCGAGCGCGATGGCGCCGCCGTCGATATTTACTTTATCTCGATCGAGCCTCAGCTCGTTGATGCAGGCGAGAGACTGGGAGGCAAATGCCTCATTGAGCTCGATGACATCGATGTCGTCGATGGACAGACCCGCGCGCGCCATTGCCTTACGGCTGACAGCGACCGGACCCATTCCCATGATCTCGGGCGCGCAGCCGGCAACCGCGATCCCCTTGATGCGTGCCAGCGCCTCCAAGCCATGCGTGCTTGCGTAGTCCTCGGTGCAAACCAAAACCGCGGCTGCGCCATCGGTGAGCGGTGACGAGGTACCGGCGGTCACCGTACCATCGACAGCAAACGCGGGCTTCAGATCCGCTAAAGCCTCAAGACTGGTGTCCGAGCGAATGCAGCCGTCTTTGCTGACCGTATCGCTTACATGATTGATAGGGACAATCTCACGTGCCAATCTGTCTTTATCCTGTGCTTCGGTTGCCTTGCTATGGCTGGCAACCGCGAACGTTTCCTGTTGATGTCGGGAGATGCGGTACTGCTTAGCAACGTTTTCGGCGGTCTCACCCATCGACATATAGGCCTGCGGACGAGACGCATACAGGCCGGGATGCGGTAACGGATTGAAGCCCATCATGGGCACGCGTGTCATCGACTCCACACCCGCGCATAGGAACAGCTCGCCCGCGTTCATTTGTATCGCCCCAGCGGCCGAATGGATTGCCTGCATGGACGATCCGCAAAAACGATTGACAGTGGCGCCGCCGACGGATAGCGGTAAGTCCGACAGCAGCCCGACTAGGCGGGCCACGTTGAGGCCTTGCTCGCCTTCGGGAAAGGCGCAGCCCACGATCAAGTCTTCGATGTCCTCGACGTTAACGCCGGTCCGCCGCAGGAGTCCCCTAATGACCTGCGCTGCAAGCTCATCGGGGCGTACTTTTGTGAGCGCGCCCTTGTGTGCAGGTGTAAATGGGGATCGTGCGTATCCGGCAATGACGACACTTTTCATCTCCACATTCTCCAAATCCAAACGATGATTTGCTCAGCCGGGTGAACGCTTTGGCTGCCGCGGCGTATCTTGATCCACACCCGCCGGTCGGTTCGCTCCGTGGCGGTTTGCTGCGCTGGGACCTGTACCCCGCTCTCTTAAAGCCGCCTCCGCTTGCCGCTCGATGTCTTTGAGCTCGCTCAGCGCGTTACTAAGCGTGTCGCGCTGTTCCTCGAGTTCGACAATGCGTGCGCGTATCTTTTCCGTCAGCCAGGCCAGTTGCTCAACTTGCTTTGGATCGGCATCGTAGAGCGCCAGATACTCCTTGATGTCCGCCAACGAAAACCCTAAGCGCTTGCCGCGCAAAATGAGCTCAAGTCGTGCCCGCTCACGATGCGTATACGCGCGCGTCCAGCCCACACGTTGAGGGGTTAGCAGCCCTTTGGACTCATAGAAACGGATTGCCCGCGCCGTGATCCCGTATGCATCCGCGAGCTCGGTAACACTGTAGAACTTTTCCATCGTCTTCCTTAGCAGGTGTTAGCGTAAAGTGGACTTACGTATACGTCAAGATTATAACCTATAGAGCAGAATGCTCGCGCACAGTTCCATCTCGAAACAACACTAATTATCGTTGTCAACTTATTGATGTACTGAAAAAAAAATATAGCTTATTAGGGAAGAATAGACACGAGCGCGAGCTTTAGTGCGGATACATTCAGCTAACGGTCCATGCCCCCTGCCCGGGGCACCGCGCGGTTACACTGCGGATCGCTACGCCGTCGGCACCGGTGGCAGCGCCGCGCCCGCATCAGGCAGCCCTGCCTCCTCCAGTTCCGAGAAACGCACCGCCAGTATTTCGCTCGTAGTGATACGACCGCTGCCATCTTTTTCGACCAGCATCAGTTGCTGAGAATCCTTGAGACCAGCGGGTATTACCATTCTTCCCCCCGACTTAAGTTGGTTGATTAACGGCGGCGGAATGAGGTCAGGGGCTGCGGTCACAATCAGCTTGTCGAATGGGGCGTGCTCGGACCACCCGTGATAGCCATTGGTGATACACGTCTCGATGTTCTCATATCCCAGTCGGCCGAGCCGCTTCTGGGCCCCCGCTGCCAACTCCTCGATAATCTCGACGCTGTAGACCTTGTCCACCAGCTCCGCAAGGATTGCCGCCTGATATCCAAAGCCGGTGCCGATCTCAAGCACGCTATCCTGCGGGTGCGGGTCGAGCAAATCTGTCATTAGCGCAACGATAAACGGTTGCGAGATCGTCTTACCATAACCGATAGGCAGGGGCATGTTCGCGTAGGCATAGGCCTTGAGCTCCACCGGCACAAATTCGTGTCGTGGCACCTTACCCATCGCTGCCATGACGCGTCCATCGAGCACATGCCTATTAAGCTGATCGCTCACATACGAGGTATGCGCCGCAATCTCTTTGATCATCTGTTGGCGCAAGGTATCAAAAGTTGTTTCATCCATAGTGCGGTAAGCCCAGCTGCGTGATACAAGCAAGAAGTTACAAGAAAATGAGTTAAAAATCCGAGCGAGAGCCCTATATGTTGCAGCTTGTATCTATCTCTTAGTACATCACGTTATGACTTAGATGGCGAGCTTATTCTTGCCATAGTGCCCTCTACAGATCGCTATGGCAACCGAAGTCTCAGCCCAAAAACCCGTTCGCCGATCGATGGACCGGTCGGCCTGACTCGCGGCGCGGACTACCGCCGTGCGTGTTTGAATAACGCGAAAAAGTTATTAGTTGTTTGTTCAGCCAACTCGTGCAGCGGCAACTGCCGCAGCTCCGCCAACCGCTCCGCGACGTATCGGACAAATGCGGGTTCATTCGTTTTGCCTCGATAGGGTACCGGCGCCAGGTAAGGCGAATCGGTTTCCACAAGCAACCGGTCTGCTGGAACTTGTTTAGCGACCTGTCGCAGTGCGTCCGCATTCTTGAAGGTTACGATCCCGGAAAAGGAGATATAGAAGTCCATTTTGAGAGCGCTCTTCGCGACCTCCCAGCTTCCCGTGAAACAATGCATTACGCCGCCGATCTCGTCGGCACGCTCTTCACGCATGATGCGCAGGGTATCGGCTGCAGCGTCGCGCATGTGGATGATCAGCGGCTTATCGGCTTCCCTGGCAGCGCGAATGTGACAACGGAAGCGATTGCGTTGCCACTCAAGATCGCCTTCGCAGCGGTAATAGTCAAGTCCGGTCTCGCCGATTGCCACTACGCGTGGATCACTCGTCATTGCCACGAGCTCATCGATGCTGGGGTCACCACCGTCCCGCTCATTTGGGTGCACACCGACTGAGGCAAATATGTGGTCGTAGCGGTGCGCTAACGCTTTGACCGCAGGAAAATCCGCCAAGTTTACCGCCACACATAACATGTGGCTGACGCCATTGTTTTGGGCGTGTTGAAGAATGGCTTCCAGGTTATCGTTAAGGGGCGGGAAGTCTATGTGACAGTGGGAGTCGACCAGGTTCAACGCCTTCACATCGTGTGCGTCGGTCGATCGGAACTCAGCGCCCCGGCCAGTATCGTTTCTATCTTGGTGCGCGCCACACCGGCGTCTTTCTCGCTGAACTGGATACCGACGCCGGCGGTGCGACCCCCCTGCGCCCCGGCAGGTGTGATCCATACCACGTGGCCGGCTACCGGGATTTTTTCTTTGCTGTCCAAGAGCGTTAATAGCATGAACACTTCATCCCCGAGCTTGTAACGTCGGTTGCTGGGCACAAACAGGCCACCTCCCCTGACGTAGGGCATGTATGCTGCGTAGAGGGCATTCTTATCCTTGATCGTAAGCGAAAGCACGCCCGGACGTGCCAGCGGCACAGGTTTGATGGGTTTTTTTGGGACGTTTGCCATATGGCGAGGATGCGGTGTTTCAGCGCGATCCTAGTTTTATTCTCGCGTCAATCTAGTCCAGCCTATCAAAATATCTTCCAAAAGCAACAAATCGTCCACCGGGGTCGTAAGCAGATCACGTGTCTCGGCAAGCGTATCGGCAAACCAGTAGAGCCGTTGCAAGTTTAGCCTTTCTGACATTGTGTGCAAATCGGATGCCAAGTCCGCGTTAGTAACCCCGATAGATTCGCCACTGGCCATGGCAAGCTTAACCAGGTCCGCGATCAAACCCTGCAACCAGCCAAGACACGGCACGGTGCCGATGCGGTGCCAGCGGGCCGCGCAGGAAACCGGATCGGCCTCCTGGCCGCTGAGTGCGCATATATCGGCGAAGAGCTCGTGACGATGGCGCAGGAAATCAGCCTCTGCCAACTCGAGCGCCCGTAACGGCGCCCCACCCGCCAGCTCAAGCAACAACCCCACGCCCGGGCAGTCGGGGGACTGTGCCTCAAGCCACGCTATCGCGTCCTGGTGCGAGGGCGGCTTGAAATCGACTCGCTGACAGCGGCTGCGCACCGTAGCAGGAAGCTTCGCAGGCTCACTGCTGATCAATATAAGCACATTACCTAGTGGCGGTTCCTCTAACACTTTCAGCAGGCTGTTGGCGGCGTTGAGGTTCATAGCGTCTGCGGGCCTGATAATGACAACCTTACGATCCGCCGTATGAGGGCGGGTCGTGGCGAAGGCCACCAACGCACGTACCTGATCCACTGTTATCGCCCTACCCTCCTCGGCTGGCTCGATCGGCGCGAAGTCCGGGTGCGTACCTGCGGCGTACAACCGGCAGCTCTTACAAAGCCCACATGCTTTCAGCCCCTGCCCCGACCGGGCACATAGCAGCGCCCGTGCCAGGCGCTTGGCAAACGCGTACTTGCCAAGACCCGGCTGACCACGCAACAAAAGCGCGTGACTAAGCCGCATAGGATCGCGTGTGAGCGCCGCCCACTGGGTGCAGTGCCATGGATATGGACCTTCGCTATCAGCTTTGTCCAGTGCCATCGAGGACCTCTTCTATGATCGCGCGAATCTGCTCTTTCACCTGGTCTGGGCCGGCGCTGGCATCGATCACGTGTATTCGTTTCGGCTCACGGGCCGCGGCAGCCAAATAAGCCTGTCTGATCTTTTCGAAAAAGTGCTCGCCTTCCTGCTCGAAGCGGTCGGGCCGACTACGGCCGCCGGCCCGTCGCAGTCCTAAATCAGGCGCAACATCGAACAACAGCGTAAGGTGCGGACGGAGATCCCCCTGAACCCAATTCTCAAGAACAGCTATGCGTTCGCGCGCGACACCGCGTCCTGCTCCCTGATAGGCATATGTTGCATCGGTGAAGCGATCACACACCACGGCCTTGCCCTGCGCCAACGCTGGTCGAACCACCTTACGCAGGTGGTCGGCGCGGGCCGCGAACATCAATAGCGTTTCAGCATCAGCAGGAATATCTAGCTTGGGAACGTCTAACAATAAGCTGCGGATGTGCTCGCCAAGCTTTGTGCCACCGGGCTCACGGGTTACGACCACCTCTTTCCCGGCTTTGACCAGGAGCTCGCTCGTATACTGGGTATTGCTGCTCTTACCCGCTCCTTCGATACCCTCGAGCGTAAGAAAGAAACCGTGACTCATGCGATTTAATTCAAACTTTGATCGCTTGCTGCGCCTTGTCTCACTTCAGCTTGATGCGAAGAGAACTTTTTGCGTTTTCCACGCAACTGATACTTGATGACCGCCTCGTTATGTTCGTGCAAGGTTTCCGAAAAATGGTGCCTGCCGTCACCGCGAGACACGAAGTAGAGCGCCTTGGTGGGTGCTGGATGCATGACTGCATGCAGGGCATCAGCACCCGGCATCGCGATCGGAGTTGGTGGCAGCCCACCACGGGTGTAAGTGCTGTATGGGTTGTCACGCATCAGATCCTTGCGTCGCAAGTTACCATCGAATGATGTGCCCATCCCATATATTACGGTCGGATCCGATTGCAATCGCATACCGCGCCGTAGCCGATTAACAAACACGCCCGCAATCAATTGACGTTCGCCCGCGCGCCCGGTTTCCTTTTCCACAATGGACGCCAGCGTCAACCCTTCATAGGGATCATCGAAAGGAAGATCGGGCATGCGTCCGTCCCACTCCAACTGCAGACGCGCCTGCATTTGCTTGAACGCGCGCTGCAGAAGATCAATATCGGTCGTTCCGGCGGAGTAGTAATAAGTGTCCGGAAAGAACTGCCCCTCGGGGTGACGTCCTGGATAGCCAAGTTGTGTCATGATCTCCTCGTGGCCCAAACCTTCGAGAGTCTTTGTTAGTTTTGGCGCCAAGCTTAGGGCGTACAAAACCTGATCAAACGTCCAGCCCTCGATCAACGCCAATGGATACTCCACTACCCGCCCACTGACAACCTGGTCAAGCAGCGTGCGCTGCGTCGCGGCTCGTTCGAACCGATACTCGCCGGTCTTTAAATTGCGCGCCTCACCCTTAAGGTAGGCGAGCAGCACGAGCGAATACCTGTCCGGCAGTACCTGGTTGGCGTACAGCTCACGCGCAAACGCGTGCATAGAGGTTCCTGGTTTGACAATATAGGTCTCCGCGCTCACGTTTAGCTGGTGGTTCCAAGCCCATGCCAAATAGGCGCCCACGCCGATCAGCGCCGCCACAGCGATAACGACGATAGAGCTAATCAGTTTCGCCAAAACAGTGAGATCCTTTTATTTCCCTTTGTAGGCATCGCGTGATCTCGCCGACGCTGTAACCCTTGGACTCCGCCTGCCTGACCGGCCAAATACCGATTAGGCTATTCGTCAGAAAGATCTCATCCGCGTTGCCGAGCGCCTCGCGCGCTACTCGGGTTACACGGCATGGTAACGACAGTGCATTCGCGTGATCCATCACTGTCTCGCGCATAACGCCCGCTACACCCGACTCTGACAGGTCAGGCGTCAACAGCGTTCCCTGTGAGACCAAGAAGACATTACTCATTGTACCTTCAACGATGCGATTGTCTTCGTCAAGCATGAGGCCCTCGTCGAACTCGTCTTGCCACTCGGATCTGGCCAGAACCTGCTCCAAGCGGTTGAGGTGCTTGATGCCGGCCAGCTGCGGATTTCGCGACATCCGCGTGCGACATATCCGCACATTCACACCGGTAACCGCATTTTTCGGGGGATAATCTGGCCATTCCGCAAGGCTCATGACGCGAGTTGGGGTAACGTTTCTCGGCGAACGATAACCGCGTCCGGATTCACCCCGTGTTATCACGATCTTGAGTACGGCGCGACTGACGCCGGTACATAAGCGATCTACCTCCTCGCGCAACCGGTAGTCATCGGTAGCGACGTTTATTTGCAAGCGCGCGCACCCGTGATGCAGGCGCGCCACATGTCTGGCCCAGAGCAGCGGCTTGCTGTGATGCACGGCGATCGTCTCAAATACACCATCACCGTATTGAAACCCCCGGTCCCGAATCGAGAGGCGATCACCGGCCTCGCCGTTGACCAAAACGCCGGGGATGGGCGTCATCCGTAACCCAGGGCGGCCAGCATCCCCTTCGCCTTAGCGCGCGTTTCATGCAACTCCCTGCGCGGCTTCGAATCGGCGACGATGCCGGCACCAGCCCGCAGCCGCACGTGGTGAGCTTGCAAAACCATGGTCCGAATCAGAATGTTCAGATCCATGCTGCCGTCACGGTTAATATAGCCCATCGATCCGGTATAGGGCCCGCGCGCGGTTCCTTCGAGCTCGGCAATAATCTCCATGCAGCGGACCTTGGGACAGCCGGTAATGGTCCCGCCTGGAAATACCGCCCGGATCACCTGCGCGGGCGTAACCTCCTCGCGCAGCGTCCCGCTCACTTCGGAGACAATATGATGGACATGGCGGTAGGATTCCAACACCATCAATTCGTTGACCTCTACCGTACCGACACGGCACACGCGACCGAGATCATTTCGTTCTAAATCGATCAACATGACATGCTCGGCGCGTTCTTTCGGATGCCGCAATAGCTCCTGCGACCAACGTTCATCCTGTTGACGATCGTCGCTGCGGGGATAGGTGCCAGCGATGGGGCGCGTGCGTATAAGGTCCCCGGTGACGTTGACCAGGCGTTCGGGGGAGGAACTGATTACCGCCGTATTCTCGTCCAGCGTCATCAGTCCAGCAAACGGCGCCGGGTTGGTCCGCCGCAAGCGGTCGTAGAGTGCCGCAGCGGCTACCGGCTTGCTGAGTGTGGCCTCCCAGCTGCGCGAAAGATTCACCTGGAATACGTCACCGGCGCGAATGTAGTCCAGCGTCCGCTCAACGCCGTTCAAGAAGATCGAGGGCGCATCCTCGTGGAGCTGAACGACTTCGACAGCCGCTTCGGTACGGGTCGCTTGACGGCGCACATCGCACTGCATTTCGCCTATCAGCGCATCGGCTCGGTTCGACTCACATAGCAAGTGGGTCAGGCCCGTGACGTGATCACGAATGATCGCCGCCGGTATGCGCGTAATACTCGCCAAAGGAAGATCCGGGACAACGGGAATATGCTTCAACTTCGACTCAATCTGTGCCGCCAGTTCATAACCGAAATAGACAAACCAGCCTCCTGTAAAGGGGAGATTTATTCCCTGCATCGTCGGCATGTTGCGTACACACGCAGCCGCGCTCGCATGTTCGCTCCATAGGTGTTCAAAGGCCGCGAGGAAATCGCCCACGCCCGCCAACCGTCCGTCGCGCACAATGCGAGAACCCGCCAACAGTGAGAGCGTATGCTCGGGAAAGGCGAACAGAATATCGTAGCGCGCCTGCGGCGTACCGTGGGCGACACTCTCTAGCAGGTGGGGATAACGCTGCGGGTGTGTCTGCTGGAGTTTAAGCAGATCAGGAAAAACATTCAGGGTGTAACACACATACTCTTGCGATGCGGTTATATCCTGGAGTTTTGGAATACTCACGGCGCCTTGCACAACACCACTGTGCCATTGGTTCCGCCGAACCCGAAGGAGTTGGACAGCGCGACCTTAACCGGCATCTCGCGGGCGCTACCAGGCACGTAATCGAGATCACAGTCGGTGTCAGGATTATCAAGGTTAATCGTCGGCGGTACCACCTGATGGTAGATCGCAAGCGCCGTATAGACCGCTTCAACACCACCGGCTGCTCCCAACAGATGGCCCGTCATGGACTTGGTAGAGCTTACCGCGAGCTTATACGCATGGTCGTGAAACGTTGTCTTGATGGCCACGGTTTCGACACGATCACCTGCCGGTGTGGAGGTGCCATGGGCATTGATGTAATCGATGTGCTCCGGGTTGATGCCGGCATTGCGCATCGCGTTTTGCATACAATGCACCGCGCCGTCGCCGCTTTCGGCCGGGCTCGTCATGTGGTGGGCGTCCCCGCTCAACCCGAAACCGGAAAGCTCGGCATAGATCTTCGCTCCGCGTTTGCGCGCGTGCTCCAACTCTTCTAGAACAACCACACCCGCGCCTTCGCTCATTACGAACCCGTCGCGGTCGCGGTCCCATGGACGACTAGCCGCTTCTGGTTCGTCGTTGCGTGTGCTGAGCGCCTTGGCGTTACCGAAACCAGCCAGTGACGTCGGTGTTACCGCCGCCTCCGCCCCGCCGGCAATCATGACATCTGCATCACCGTATTCGATCAAACGGCCTGCATCGCCGATCGCATGTGTGCCGGTGGAGCAGGCGGTAACCACGGCGAGGTTCGGACCCTTCAAACCAAACATGATGGAAACATCGCCTGCTAGCATATTGGCGATACTCATCGGGACATAGAAGGGTGATACCCGGCGCGGCCCCTTTTCCAGACAGAGCTTAGTCGTCGCTTCGATGGTGCCAACGCCGCCAATACCGGATCCGAGATGCACGCCAATGCGCGTTGCGTTGCCCTCCGTGACCTCTAGCCCACAGTCCTCAATCGCCTCAACGCTCGCGGCGATGCCAAGCTGGATGAAGCGATCCATTCGGCGCGCCTCTTTCTCCGACATGTAACGGCTAGCTTCGAAGCCTGTGACTTCGCCGGCTATGCGAGATGGCCATCCAGTCGCGTCGAAATGGGTGACGGGACCGATGCCGCTCTGCCCGGCGCATAGTTTCCTCCAGTTTTCGTCAACACCGATGCCGAGTGGCGAGAGGATACCGAGCCCGGTGATAACCACGCGCCGTCTGCTCACTTATGGACCCTCATGCTGGATGTGCTAAACAGACGTCAGCTCGCACGCCACTGCGAGCTCAGAATAGACCAAGGGGCCGCTCCCCGCATTCGGGGTAACGGCCCCTTCCGGCAGAAATCTGATCAATTCAAATGCGAGTTGATATAGTCAATGGCCTGTTGTACGGTCGTAATCTTCTCCGCTTGCTCGTCTGGAATCTCGCACCCGAACTCTTCCTCCAAGGCCATTACCAGCTCAACTGTGTCTAGAGAGTCCGCGCCAAGGTCGTCAACGAAGGACGACCCCGAGGTTACTTCGTTTTCATTAACCCCCAATTGCTCAACGACAATTTTTTTTACGCGTTCGTCGACACTGCTCATGACGGACCTTTCCTCCAGATATTCAGCTTAACGCCCCGCGAGGGCGCATAGTTAGCATAATTGCCTAGCCCAGTCTAGCGGAAATTAATCCTTTTTAATTCATATACATACCACCATTGACGTGTAGGGTGACACCGGTGATGTAGGCAGCCTGCGGCGACGCAAAAAACGCGACCGCATAGGCCACCTCTTCGGGAAGGCCGAGGCGTCCCAAGGGAATTTGCTGCAGAAGAACCTCCTGCTGCGTGTGCGGCAATGCACGGGTCATGTCGGTGTCGATCAACCCCGGTGCGACGACGTTAACAGTAATATGACGCGCTGCAACTTCGCGTGCCAACGAGCGGGTGAACCCAATGATTCCCGCCTTAGCCGCCGCATAGTTGGTCTGCCCTGGGTTACCCGTAGCGCCAACCACCGAACTGATATTGATGATGCGGCCCTTGCGCGCCCGTGTCATCGGCCTAAGGCACGCCTTCGACAACCGGAACACAGCCTTGAGATTTGTGTGCATAATCACATCCCAATCTTCCTCCTTCATACGCAACAACAAGCTGTCGCGCGTGATGCCGGCGTTATTCACCAGAATGGAAGGGGCCCCACAGGATTGCTCCAACTCCGTAAGCAGCTGCTCGACAGCCGTGGCGTCGTTGACGTCCAATACCGTCCCCTTACCCTGCACGCCGTTTGCCTTCAATGCGTCACTTAACCTCTGCGCGCCCTGAGTCGACGTAGATGTCCCAACAATGAAAGCACCCCGACGCCCCAGTTCGAGGGCCGTTGCGAGCCCGATGCCACGACTCGCACCGGTTATGAGTACAATGTCATCCTCAAGCGACTGTGTCATCTTTATCCTCGCCCCAGTTTCTGATCAATGCCAAAGCCAGACGCACAATTCGTGAACCGTAACTGGTAA
>JBHIDJ010000073.1:0-15477 GCA_046760105.1 Acidiferrobacterales bacterium
AGACCAAAGTTCGACGCAAGCGGGTCAAGCGCAAGCGAGTAACGCCGTACCCAATCTAGCGCCACCTGCGACGTCAGGATCTTCACCCAATCGCGACTGCCCCAAAGCCGGTACATGCGGGATTGCACATCGTGGGAGCCAAGACGGTCGGCCGTGAGCGCAATCGCTACCGTGCCAACGGGTTTCTCCGGAGTTCCTCCGTCTGGACCGGCGATGCCGGTGGTGGCCACACCGATATGGGCCCCGGTAAGCTTTCTCACCCCAAGTGCCATTTCACGGGCGGTCTCTTCGCTGACGGCACCGAAGGTCGACAGCGTCGAAGGGGCGACACCGAGCAGCTTTTCTTTTAGCGCGTTACTGTACGCGACCACACCGCCAACGTAGTAGGTACTGCTGCCGGGGACATTGGTGATACGGTCGCCCAGCAATCCGCCACTACAGGATTCTGCTGTTGCTAAGGTCCACGCCTTCTCGCGCAGAAGCTTGCCAACCACTTCCTCCATGGTCACTTCGCCCTCGGCGATCAGAGCGTCACCCAGACGGTCGCGAATGACCCGTGAGAGCTCGTCCAATCTACGTTGCGCCTGCGTGTGCTCATCCGTTACTGTAAGCCGCGCCGAGATTTGTGGAAAACTCGCACGGAATGACAAACGGCCGACTTCCGGGTCAACTGCACCGTCGAGCGCCTCGTCCATCGCCGATTCGCTCATACCAAATGTCTGAAACGTGCGCGACAAAATGCATGTACTGTCGCTGGTTTGTTGAAGCAGCCATGGAATCACCTGACCGTCGAGCATCACTTTCATCTCGCGCGGCACCCCCGGCAGCACGATCGCGGTAGGACGGCGCTCGCCCTGTGGGATAACCAGCCGATAGCCGGCTGCCGTGCCGAGCTCATTGGGGACGATCTCGGCACCAACGGGGAACGTCGCTTGCTTGAGGTTGTTCTCAGGCATCGGGCGTCGATGCGACCTAAAATAGGCTTTAATGCGTTCCACCTCACGTTCATCCAAGTATGTCTCGACGCCGGCGACGCGCGCCAAGGTTTCGGTCGTGAGATCGTCGGTGGTCGGACCGAGCCCGCCGGTCGAGATCACGACGTCGGCATTCATCAACGCGTGCTGCCAAGCCCATGTTATCCGCTCGGGGTAGTCGCCGACAGTTAACACCGAATGCACCTCGATGCCGATTACACGCAGGCGGTCGGCAATATAGGCGGCGTTGGTATCGACCGTGCGGCCCTGAACTAGCTCATCCCCGGTTGAGATGATGGCTACTTGTGATCGATGTTGCGCACTGGTCAGCATCGTTCGTGCGTTTTCTCCTAAAGTTTCCCATGCATACTTTGGAGAAATCAGACCGGGGGCGCAAGGGTGAAGCGGAAAAAGGCAAAGATCCGACCAGAGCATTGCAAAGGGCCCGGTGGGGCCTTTGCCCGACGAACGGGCGGGCCACGGAAGGCCAGCCCCGGACTTGCAAGCGTAGCGGGAATGCGAAGCGCAGCAAGGCTTGGGCCGGTGCCAAAGCGAAGCAGGGGCGAGACGGAGAAGTGGCGATGATCCAGTGAATCATCGCCCCGTCGAGCGGGTGTGCCACGGACGGCACACCCCGGACCGGCAAGCGGAGCAGGATTGCGCAGCACAGACGGGCGTAGCGAATGGATTTGCCCGGCGAACGGGCCGTAAACTGATTTAGAGCCGAGTGACGGCTGCGTGGGGGCGGCGCCGCGGCTATTTGACAGCTGACAAGGCGGTCAGCTCCTGGACGCTGACGATGAAGCGCCGATTTACAAGGGTGATCCGGTTCTCGCCGACTAACGGGATAAAATGGGGCGCCGTGTTGAGATAGTCAAGTAATCTCCCGCGTTCTTCGGGCATTAGATAGCGTATCCAGCCCTCTACCACTTTGCCTCGCGGTAAAGTAATCCTAACGCGTTGCTCTCGCGCGACCTCACTTTCGATACCCTCGGCATCTTCCTGGTCGCCCGGAAGTTGGATCGTCACCATCCAGGCTTTGCTAATAAGCGTCTCATAGCGGCCAGCAAGCGGCACAAACTCCTCTAGGCCATCATTCAGGCGGTCGAGCAGCCGCCCCGGACCGCCGTCGGGTCCGGCTGCCGGTGCGTAAAATCCACCCTCCACCGTCCGCCCGTCTTCAAGCAATACCCGCACGGGCACAACTCGCTGTGGTGTACGTAAGGCTTTCATCGCGTCGGGCTAAACTTTGGGTTTCGCTGCATAGGCTGCAGTCTAGCATGGTGGTGGGGTATGTCTATTACTGGCGCCTCCAAGTTAAGGTCGCCCATTGCCTCAGTGGCAGTTCTGGAGCTTTCGCTTGACAATGTGACGCAGCTTTGCACAGCAACCGGGGACCTTCCATGAAAGGTCACCCAGCGATTGCCCGGTGACGACTATTCTTGGCGCGGATCCATGTTCAGGGCAGCGAATAGAATGTACACGCTTACTGACCGAGCGTTGTATCGTCTGCAGCACCGACCTTCCTAGCTCGTGAGTAAGATCGTTCGGCTCAACTCTGTAGCCGTTTATCTCGAACGATAAATCAAACACGGCTTGACCACATTCGCTCCGCTCCGTAGCGTCGCTGGGATTGAAGAATCGCACACTTGCCGGTATGTCATTCTCCAACAATAAATTCATAACACTATCGTGCGCCGCCAGCATTTGAGCAATGTGCTCGGGAGTGTCGTCCGAAACCTGCTTCACGACCCGCGCTTTTTGTCGTGCTTCGAGATACTGTTGTATGGTGATGTCGTAATGAGCGATGAGTTGTGGGTCGGCGAGCTGCTTCTCTTTTTCCTTCGCGAGCAGTGTGAGTAGTTGTTGGCCAAGCTGCTGCCACTGTTTGCCGTCGGTTTCAGTCCGCAGTTTCGCGGACAGTTCATTGACCTTGAGTCGCAGTGCATCGTTGGACAAGGCCGTGCGCATGTCTTCGAGCTGGGCGGTCTGTTCGCATATGTTTGAATCGGCGGGCAACAAACAGTCAATATCCTTCGCGATCTCTATGGCAACGTGAATCCGCGCGAGCTTTACAGAGATGTCATTGCTTTCGTTGATCGTGCGCACAGTCGTCTCCAGGGCCTGCATCTGTGCGCGTAGGTGTGACTCGGGCAGCGGCGCACGCGACATGGTGTAACGCCATATCCATGCGGCGATATAGGTCACGGCGATCGCCATGTAGAGCACAAACAAGTCAGAAAGAATGTGCACGCCACGCTCCTGCAGCATTAGTCGGGGTTCTACCGCTAAGAACGCGGCACATTCCGTGCCAAGATGGCGCCTATTAGAACAGCGTTTAAATTCAATGCCTTATAGGGCTATCGCGGCGTCGGTCAAGACGCGGGGAAATGATGACGGTGACAGTACTTGCCATTGGGCGGCGTGTCGATGCCGCGGAAGACTAAAAAGGCTCTATCGACGGGTTCGTGCAAAATCGTTGAACAAGCTCTATCGCCGAGGGCCGACCGCTCATCTGACAATATTGGGCGATTATCCGGAGTTGCTGCCGATCCCTTAGGTCCTGTGCAATATTCTTAAGTATTGGGAGAAGAATTTCCTAGGACGGGATGTTCATGGACGATAGCAGGCCGCTTGTTGCGGCCTGGCACCTCGCACGGGAGCACGACAAAGGCTGCTTCGCTATCGGTCAATAGGGCCCCCTCGGGTCGACATCATCCCGGCACGTTTAAGCGTTCGTTACGGCATTCAAGCGTAAGGGGCGCCCGCTTCGCTTCGAGGAGCGCCTATTGGGCATTTTCGATAAAACCTGTCCCCAGTGCATGGTCACTAACTCCGCGGCAACGATGCGGTGTACGTGTGGATACCTGTTCAATTCAGCCGACGGGGACCAGAAGAAGCTCACCCTGGAGGTAGTGGCCCGGGAAGAAAAGCTCTTCGAGGAATACCTCGAAGCGCGGGTCGCGCAAGCGATCGAAGCCGCGAGTATTGCCGCACGCACCGCCCTACTGGAGCCGCACAACGACCGCAGGGCGACCGAGATCCTGCGTACCAAGCGGGCGGTAGAAGCAGCAAAAGTCGAACTCGATGCTCAGCGGGTGAAAGCCGCAAAGGCCGCTGCCGATGCCGCGAGTATCCAGACGGAACGGCAGCAGGCACCATCCCCGTCGGCGCCACAGGGTGCGCCGGTGAATGGCTTGGAGGCCACTGATGACACGAGCGATAGTCACCTGTACCGTGAGTATCTAGCTGCCCGCGCTGTACAGGCGGCCAAACCGGCAGCCGCCGACAGAGTGCGCACCACCGAAGCACCGGCTATCCACCGTAAGACGCCCGGAAAGGTGTTCAGAAGGGCGCAAGTGGCAAAGGCGGCGCAGGCGATCCAGGCCGCTGAATCCAAGAAGACCATGTATTGTCCCTGGTGCAACCGGAAGATCGCGTCGCGCGTCGGGCGTTGCCTCTGTGGATGGTCACGGACGATACGCCTGGATACGGAGATTTCATCCCCAGACACCGCACTAAGCCTTTTCGATAAGATTTGTCCGAAGTGCTGGACCCTCGTGTCGCTGGCGGCAAAGAAATGCACATGCGGGCACCTATTCGAATTTTCCCATACGGAAGAATCAAGGACTGAATCCGAGCGAACTCTGCGGAAAGACAACGGGCAGGACCACTTCGTCAATGGGACCGGACCGGCGCCGCGCAACAACGGCGCAAAAAGGCGAACGCGGAAGACGCCCGAACGAGCGCGCTCCGCTGGAATGGCCGCGCAACTGGAGGTACACTCACAGGCGCGAAATGCAAAAGTCTATAAGTACTATCTGGAGGCGCGGGCGACCGAAGCGGCAGAAACCGCGAGGGTGGCGACACAAGCGGCGGCGATTGAGCCTAACGACCTGATGAAAGCGCAGAACGCCACTCGAACCCAACGTGTAGCTAAGGCGGCGAAAGCCGCGCTTAATGCCCAGCGCATGCGGCTTGTGCGAGCGGCGCAGGTGGCGAGGAATGCGCGACCCATGCAGATCGCTGAAACGTGGCCCAGTGCGATCGCAATCGGTGCCACTAAGATAGCTAAGACGATATTTGGAGTGGCGGTACGAACGGCGACGGATGTGGTGGGCACCGCGAAAGACCGGGGGGAGACAGAACCGCCAATGCCAGCCAAGCCTGTGGTCGCCAAGGGACTCTACGAGCGCACGGTGTCGCAAGCAATCGAACACGCACACGCTGGGCGAACGAAAAGGCGAAGGGCCGCAGCTGCGCAAGCGAAGGCAGCCACTAGCGCAAGCTCGAGCACAGCCGCGCGGCGGCGTTTGCCAGACCAATCCTCGAAGCGCTACAACCCGCCCGCCACCGATAACTCGCAGCGCGCCGCGCCGCGCGCGCACACGGCACAAAGCGCGCAACCCAAACAAGGCCGCCAAGCCGGAGCGGTCTTCCGGGCTACCCAGGCGGCCAGGATCGCCAGGGCGGTGACAGCGGCACGGGCACTGGAGGCGGCGGACCGCACGCGCCAGGCGGCTGAAGCGGGTGAGCTGGAACCGTCGATCGAATGCCCTGTATGCACCGCACTGTTGCCGGCGGATGCCACAAACTGTAGCTGCGGTTGGCTAGTACCGGCCGGGCAACGCGATCTGCCGGTACTGCGGACCACGGACGAACACGCCGACCACGCCGGCACCTTAGATTGCCCCATGGAATGCCCGGCTTGCACAGGAACCATTCCAGTAGGTGCATCGCGCTGCAGTTGTGGGTGGTTGGTACCAAAAGGTGAGCGCGAGATGCCGATGCTTGTGCTAAGCCCGGATGAGCGTGCCGCCATCGAACAGGATATCGATATCAAAAATAAAAAGACTTAACGAGGCCTTTGTTTGGACGGTGCGCGCGGACCGTCCCTTCATACAGGGTTGAGCCGCAGCCACTGGTAGCGGTTGCCACTGCGGATCGTTACGTTAACGAGCTTTGCCCCCTTTAGCACAGTGAGCGGGACGTCGATCCCAGCCGCACCCCGCGCCCAAAGTTTGCGATAGAAATCAGCCATCGAGCTGATAGCACTGTCACCGATAGCCACGATGATATCGCCTTCCTGGATGCCGGCGCGCACTGCCGGTCCCTCGGTCGCCACGCGTGTGACGAACAGGCGACCTCTAATCTCCTCCGTGTAAATCCCCAGCCACGGACGTGGCGGGTCCGACGAATGGCCCACGGCCAACAGGTCTTTCATGATTGCTTTGAGGTTGTCTATGGGCACGAACATGTTTCCCGGGATCTGCCGATCTCCGCGAAGGGCGTCACCCACAACTAACGAGCCAATGCCGAGCAGCTCGCCCTCAGAGCTGATGAGCGCTGCGCCCCCGAAATTGGGATAGGGCGGCGATGTGAATATGGCGTTCTCAAGCAGATACTCCCAGTACCCGGCAAACGCACGGCGCGAGACGACAATCGCGGGTCGCGCAGCCTCTGCACCTCCATAGCTCGACACCAACACGCGAGCCGACTCCGCGAGGTCGGCCGACTTGCCGAGCTTCATGGGCACAACGTCGATTGGTTGGGCGGCACGCAATAGGCCGAAACCGGTGCTGTTGTCATAGCCAACGATGTCGACCGGGACTTTTTTGCCGTCGGCGAGCGTGATGTCTGCGTGCGCGGCCTCGAGTATGAGATAGCCAATGGTGACGATAAGACCGTTAGCATCGATCACGACACCGGAGCCTTCGCGCTCGGTGCCAAGAACACCAGCGGTACGCGCAGTCGTGGGCACCTCAGCGTGCACAGCAACAACGGCAGAGAGCACTTCGCCAAACTTCGGGTCGATGTCTTGTGCATTGGCGACCGCGGCCATCAAGGCGAGAGCTGCGCCCAGGACGGACGCGACAGCGGCGTTATACGTAAACCGTTGTTGTGTGATCGGACTCACCGGTTTCTGCGTCGGGCCACGGCAGCTGGCTGGCGGGCGACTTAAGGCTAGCACGGTTTAAGCATGTCTGTCGCCCGGCCGCAGGCGCACGTGTCGGTTCTTGCCGAGGGACAGGTCAGGCTGTTGTTCTCGGAGCACATATTTCATCGAGCGGCATTAAGCACTCGGCGTCATCGTTTTTCGGGCTATTCACTCTCGTGCTCACCGGATAGACGATAAGTGGCTCTGGCGTAGCAGGACTGAGCAGCGGCTGCAGCACCGCGGGGCCATGGATCGCCGGATCAAGCCAGCGATCATAGTGTTCCGGCGGAAGCACAACTGGCATGCGCTCGTGCAGCGGTCTGACGAGATCATTGGCGACGGTAGTGACGATCGCGCAGGACTCAACTACTTGTTCGTCACCTTGCCAACGTTCCCACAGCGCGGCCAACGCAAACAGACTATGGTCCTTTTTCCGTATGGCGTACGGCTGTTTGCGACCGTGCACGGTTTTCCATTCGTAGAAGCCGTCTGCCGGAATGAGACAACGGCGGCGCGCGAACGCCGCACGAAACGCAGGTCTTTGCGCTAGCGTTTCTGCACGCGCGTTAATCATGCCATAAGGACCGCGCAAGCCCTCGGCCCAATAGGGAATCAGGCCCCACCGCAGCATCACCAGTTCCCGACCCTGCGCTGGTGACTGGCGAACGGCGGCTACCGCCTGATTGGGTGCGACGTTGTAGCGCGGACTAAGCTCGCATGCGTGCTCGAGGCGAAAATGGGAAACGAGGCGCTCGCGAGGTGTGACCAGGGTGAAGCGTCCACACATGATGATATCCTACGCATTCACGCCACTTTAAGCCATATGTATGGCGTAATGCATCGGTGCCAAAGACAGAACCATTTTCGTTAACCAGCGCTGCGATTCTGGGTCCCAACGGTCCCGTTGCGCGGCGGCTACCCGGCTTTGTCCCCCGTTCCGATCAACAAGAAATGGCGGCGAAGATCGAGACGGCGCTGACAAATAACGGGGTATTCATCGGCGAATCCGGCACCGGTACCGGTAAAACCTTTGCCTACCTCGTCCCTGCGCTTCGATCGCGTAAGCGCGTGCTGATATCGAGTGGCACCAAGAACCTGCAAGATCAGATCTTTAAACGGGATCTGCCCTTCATTCGTGACGCGCTCGCGATTCCGGTGACCGTAGCACTGCTGAAGGGTCGTGCCAACTACTTGTGCCGCTATCGATTAGGGTGCAGTGAGCTCGCGCTACATGCGCGTAACGCTGAACACTTAGCACGGGTTCATGAGTGGGCACACCATACGCGCTGCGGCGACATCGCGGAGGTCAGCGACGTACCTGAAAGTAGCGATATCTGGCCGCTGGTCACCTCGACGGTGGATAATTGTCTTGGAAGTCGTTGTCCCCACTACGACGAATGCCACGTCAACCGTGCCCGCCGTGAAGCACTCGACGCCGATGTCGTGGTGGTCAATCATCATTTGTTTTTTGCAGACCTCGTGCTGCGCGAAGAAGGTTTCGGTCGGTTGTTGCCCGGGGTGGAGGCCGTCATCTTTGATGAGGCGCATCAACTCCCCGACATCGCCGCCGGTTTCTTCGGGCTCACCTTGGGTAGCCGTCAGTTGACGAGCCTATGTCGGGATACCATCGCCGAGGATCTACGCGAGGCGAGCGGCATCGTGGATCTGCAAGACCGAGCGCGCCACGTCGAGAAAATTACTGCCGATCTTCGGCTTGCCTTCGGGGCGGAGGTACGACGAGGTGCTTGGCGTAGCTTGGACGACGATCACCGGCTACATGCCGTACTGGCTGACTTGAAGGCCGGCCTGTCTACATTGGTCGAGGCACTGGAAGTGGCGTCTGGCAAAGGTGAAGGCCTCAGCAATTGCTGCCGACGTGCGATGGATCTTCTTGACCGGCTCTATACCATCACCGAGCCCGCACCCCCTGAGCATGTACCGTGGTTTGAGACCACCACCCGTGGATTCACGCTGCACTTGACGGCGCTCGATGCGGCTGCACCGTTGCGGGAGCAAGTAGCGAGTGGACACAAGGCGTGGATCTTTACGTCCGCCACCTTGACCATCAACAAGAGCTTTGAACACTACCAGATGCAAATGGGTCTTGAGTGCGCGGATACTGGCTACTGGGATAGCCCATTTGATTATCAAAAGCAGACCTTGCTCTATATTCCAACCGGCCTGCCCAACCCCGATGCGCCGGAGTATACCGTGCGGGTTATCGAGTCAGTGGTACCGGTGCTGGAAGCGAGTGGCGGGCGCGCGTTCATGTTGTTTACCAGCTATCGGGCGCTTGCACTTGCCACGGATCTGTTGGCGGACAAAGTCGGCTGCCCGTTGCTGATACAGGGCAGTGCACCGCGATCCGTGTTGCTCGAACGCTTCCGCACCGCCGGTAATGCGGTGCTCTTGGGGACCGGTAGCTTCTGGGAGGGCGTAGACGTGCGCGGCGAGGCACTCTCATGTGTCATCATCGATAAGTTACCGTTTGCTTCGCCAGAAGATCCGGTGTTGCACGCCCGCTGTGAGGCGCTGGAACAGGCTGGGCGCAATCCGTTTTTGGAGTATCAGTTACCGAATGCAGTGATCGCCCTCAAACAGGGCGCAGGCCGACTTATTCGCGACGAGCACGACCGTGGCGTGCTTGTGTTGTGTGACCCGCGACTACTCAACAAAGGTTACGGCAAAGTGTTCCTCGCGAGCCTGCCGCCGATGCCGCTGACGCGAAAGCTCGCGAACGTTGAAGACTTTCTTAGTGAGCGTCGCTCGAAAGCGGCGACCGAACACAGACAGTAACTGCAGTCCCGCATGTTCCGATGCAGGACTTATCAAACACCAGCTTATCATAGATAATGGGCTAGTCTTGTTTACGGTTCGGCGTGCGGCCAGCTCGCCACAACGATTCAATACAAAACCGCGTTGAAGATACTTGCCCTCGATACGTCAACCGAAGCCTGTAGCGTGGCTGTCTCCGTCGATGGGGCGGCGTACGAGCGCTGTGCGCTTGGGGCTCAGCACTCATCGCGGATTCTTTCGATGCTCGATGAGATCCTCGTGGACGCGGGCTTAACCCTTGGACAGCTCGATGTCTTGGCGTTTGGACGTGGTCCAGGGCTGTTTACGGGTCTGCGTATCGGCACGGGCGTGGCGCAAGGGCTCGCGTTTGGCGTCGATCTGCCGGTGGTGCCGGTGTCGTCGCTGGCCGCACTCGCCCAGGGGCAGGACGGTGATCGCTTGTTAACGGCCTTCGATGCGCGAATGGCCCAGGTTTATTGGGGGGCCTATGTTCGCAACGCACAGGGAATGGTCGAGCTTACGGGTCATGAATGCGTCGTGGCCCCACAGAACGCGCCGCTTCCGCAAACCGGGAATTGGCTAGGTGTGGGCAGCGGCTGGGACCAGTATGCTGACACGCTGGTGGCGCGCCTCGGCTCAAGGCTGGCGGGCTGGCGGCGCAACTGTTATCCGCTGGCGCGGCACGTAGCGCAGTTAGGCTTGGTGGGGTTTGTTGACGGGCACGCGGTCGCACCGGAGCAGGCGTTGCCCGTCTATATTCGCGATGAGGTCGCGCGCAAAGAACGACAAACTTGAGTCGAGAGAACGGCAGAGCGCCGGTGAGTCGTATCCTTACGGCTTGACGTCTGTTGCTGCATCGATCTATGGTGAAGTTTCGCAGAACGAAAACGATCAAGAAGCCTGACTGCAACCAGCGCACTTTGTCTAAGCCTTGTGCGCGGCCAGTGTCTGTCTGTGGAATAACACACAGTTCATGATCTTACCGCCATTGCCAGACGCGCACGCTATCGCCGTGCTGATCCTGATCGTGCTGGCGTTATTCTTGTTTACGCGCAAGCGCATCCCGATGGCATCGTCGAGCCTGTTGGTACTCGCTGTGCTTGCCGTCGGCTTCGAGCTATTTCCCTACGAGGTGGACGACACGCCACTGCATGCCGTCGATTTCTTTACCGGTTTCGGGCACGAGGCGCTGATAGCGGTGTGTGCGCTTATGATCGCCGGCCAAGGATTGGTGCGCACGGGTGCGCTGGAACCGGTCGGCCGTTATCTGGCGCGTCTTTGGAAATTCAGTCCCGCGCTTTCGCTGTTGTTGACACTCATCGTTGGTGGTGTGCTCAGCGCGTTCGTAAACAATACGCCGGTGGTGGTATTACTGTTGCCGATACTTATTAGCGTTTCGCTGCGCACCGGTACGCCGGCCTCTGCTAGCTTGATGCCCATGGGTCTGGCCACGCTCGTCGGCGGCATGGCTACCACTATCGGTACCTCCACCAATCTGCTGGTGGTCAGCGTGGCAGCGGATATGGGTCTGCGGCGGCTGCAGATGTTCGATTTTTTTCTGCCGGTCGCCATCGCTGGCGGCGCGGGCATCGTGTATCTGTGGATGGTGGCGCCTAGATTGTTGCCGAAGCGCGAGGTGCAGTTGCAGGACACTTCGCCGCGGATTTTCACCGCGCAACTCGTGGTTCAAGAAGGGAGTTTCGCCGAAGACAAGAAGCTGTCCGAGGTCAGGGAGAAAACCGGCGGTGCCCTACAGATCATGCGCATTCAACGACGACCAGACACCGCCATCATGCCGCTAGCGGACGCGGTTTTGAAGGCGGGCGATCGGTTGTTGGTCAAGGACACGCCCGAGCGCCTAAAGGAATTTGAGCAAGCGTTGGGGGGGACGCTTTATGCCGGTGATGAGCCGGTCGACGATGAGCACCCGTTCACGGCGGAGGATCAGCAACTTGCTGAAGTGGTGATTGTACAGGGCTCGCCGCTCGAAGGTCTGACCCTTAATACAGCACGACTTATCGACCGCTATCAGCTGGTAACGCTGGCACTGCAACGGCCGGGCAGAGCGATCGAGACAATGCGCACCAATCTCAGGGACGTGACGTTACGCATCGGCGATATATTACTCGTGCAGGGTCCGCGTGACAGTATCGCTGAGCTCAAGCGCCGCGGTGAACTGCTGGTCCTCGACGCCACCACCGATCTGCCGCATACGGCTCGGGCACCGCTGGCGCTGGCGATCATGGCAGCGATCGTTCTGGTCGCGGCGCTGGGTATCTTACCGATAGCCATTAGCGCGGTGTTTGGTGTGCTGCTGATGATCCTGACCGGTTGTTTGGACTGGCGCGATACCACGCGCGCCTTGAGTACCCCGGTGATCATGATCGTAGTCACGAGCCTGGCACTCGGCGCGGCGCTCTTGCGCACCGGCGGTGCGGAATATTTGGCACAAGTATTTGTCGCGCTCGTGTTCGAGGCACCGCCGACAGTGGTGTTAAGTGGGTTGATCCTGTTGATGGCTATACTGACCAATATCGTATCGAATAACGCCGCGGCGGTGATCGGCACCCCGATCGCGGTCAGTATGGCGAACCAGCTGAACCTACCGGCCGAAGCGTTTGTGTTGGCCGTATTGTTCGGTGCAAACATGAGTTACGCTACGCCCATGGCGTATAAGACCAATCTACTGGTGATGAGTGCCGGCGGCTATACGTTTACGGACTTCGTGCGTGTGGGCATACCGCTGACGCTTATTATGTGGTTGGTGTTCTCCTGGTTGCTGCCTCTACGTTATGGTCTTTAAGCGCGGACGCGTGTCGTAGTTCCCTTGTAGTGAGAAATGCGACAGATGAGCGACGTATGTGTTCGAAAACGGGAGGGCGCAGCGCCGCACGATCCAGGTAGGTCAGCGCAATCGTTTGGCTGCCGAGATTCGCAAGGGGTGTGCTGAGGGTGACGTCGTCATCGTCCATCCGAGCGATTCGATCAAAGATGGTACGCGTGTTAAGCCACGATAAGGTTGGGGCGGCCTACACGTAGTACACCACAAGATACACCGCGAGCAATACTGCTACCCATAGCACCATACTACCAGTGGGCCATCCGCGTGCGAGTAGCGACCATGCGCCTTCGGGCCTCGAGACACCGCGCACGAGGTCCAGCCCGTGTGCGACCAGTCTTGCCTCCAGGCGCGCGCGCCAAGCACTGAGCCAAGCAATGGCTGTGGTCGCCAACATCAAACCCAGCCTCCGGTAGAACCAGTCGAGGTCGAGCGTGATTGTGAGCGTGCGCTTCATCTGCGGCAGCAGCACGAAAAACGCGAGCCCTGCAAACAGCAGCAACTGCAGTTGAGGCACCACATGTGCCGTAGTGTAGGGCACAAACTCCACCGGATACGGCAGGATCGCGTATAGTGGATCGGGATAGATACCGAGACCGATGCACAGGAACGAGAACACGTACATCGCCCAGCGCATGTTGGCCGGCGGGTCCGGCGGGCGCAGCCCCGAGTCCTTCTGGAAGAACACGAACCAGGGGAACTTGATCCCAGCGTGCAGGAACACGCCGGCGCTCCCCGCTGCGAGCAAGAAGTAGGCGAGTAACAGGTGCTCGTCGGCCGCGCCTTGGGAGATCATGGATTTCGAGACAAATCCCGAGGTGAGGGGGAAAGCGGAGATCGACAGCGCCCCGATGATTCCGCACAGGGTCGTGGCCGGCATGCTCTGGAAGAGACCCCCGAGGTCGCTGCACTTGCGCTTGCCGGTCATAAACAGCACCGAGCCGGCTGACATCAGCAGTAGTCCCTTGTAGATGATGTGCGTGAAAGCGTGAGAGGCGGCGCCGTTCAGAGCCATCTCTGTGCCGATCCCGATGCCGGCCACCATGAAGCCGACCTGGTTGACGATGCTGTAGGCCAGGATCCGGCGCATGTCGTTCTCGAGCAGCGCGTAGATGATTCCGTAGAAAATCATGTAGAGCCCGACCCACAGCAGCACCTCGGCCCCCGGGAACCCCTGGAGCAGCACGTACACCGCAGTCTTGGTGGTAAACGCCGACAGGAACACGGTGCCGCTCGGACTTGCCTCGGGGTAGGCGTCCGGGATCCAGGCGGATAGCGGCGGGGCCCCGCTATTCACCAAGAAGCCGGCGAGCATCAACCAGTGGGCGTAGCTGTCGAGGCGCATCGGCTCGAAGGCGAGCGAGCCGGTGGCGCTTACGTGACCGAGGATGCCGAGCATCAGCACGACGCCCCCCAGCAGATGCACCAGCAGGTAGCGCATCCCGGCGCGGAACGATGCGCGCGTCTGGGCGGTCCAGATAACGAGCGTGGAGCCGAGCGCCATCAGTTCCCAGAAGATAAACACCGTCAACAGATCGCCCGCGAAGGTCACGCCAAGCGCGCCGCCGGCGTACACGTAGGCCGCCACGAGTTCGACGAGGCGCGCCTGGTAAAGCCCGTAGAGCGCGCCGACGAAGGCCATGAGCGCGAACACGGTGGCAAACAGGCGACTCAGCGGGCTACCGCGCACGGGGACGAGTTCGTAGTCCAGGAAGAACAGCGAGACCGTCACCCCGTCAGGTATCTGCCAGGTGAGTGCAAGCGCGACGAGCGGCAGCCCGAGCAGCAGCGCCGCGCGCAGGCTACCGCGCACCAGCGGCAGAAGCAGGGCGCCGAGCACGAGGATCAGGCCGGGCGGTATTGCACTAACCGTCATAGTAGGTGTCTTTGCGCTTGAGAAACACGCCCAAAAGCTTGGCAATGAAGATCATCGCGGCACAGGTGAGAAAACCGTACCAAGCATAGAAGCCGGTCGTTCCGTCGAGCCCGAAGTAGCCGTGCGGTGTGACGATCAGGTCCGGCACCACGGTGAGTGCAAGCACGGCGATGAAGATCCTCCACAGCCGGCGGATGGTGTTCGCCCGGGTGAGCCAGTGCGCCTTTGGTCTGCTCATCGGTACCCTCCCACGACGGCACGTGCCAGCTCCAAGCACGCACCTGGAAACGCAAACAGCGCAAGCGTGAGCGCGGCGCTCGCCATCAAAGCCGACACGATCGGTAGCGGCGCTTCCCCGTGCTTCGCCTTGGGCCGCTTGTCTTCCGGCAGGAGGAAGGCGGCATAGACGATCGGTAGGAAATAAGTTGCGTTCAGCAGAGTGCTCAGCACGATCACTGCTGCCGCGAACGTCTGTTCAGCCTCGATCGCCCCGAGCAAAATGTACCATTTGCTGACGAACCCGGCGGCGGGCGGCACGCCGACCATGGACAGGCTGCCGATCGCGAATGCGGTCATCGTCCAGGGCATGCGCCGGCCGATCCCGTTGAGCTCGCTGACTTCGGTTTTGTGGGCTGCGGTGTAGATCGAGCCGGCCGCGAAGAACAGCGTGATCTTGCCAACGGCGTGCGCCGCAATGTGGAGCGCCGCCCCGATCACCGAAAGGGGGGTCAGAATGGCGGCCGCCATGATCACGTAAGAGAGCTGGCTCACGGTAGAGTAGGCGAGGCGGCGCTTCAAGTTATCGGAGCGTAGCGCGATCACCGAGGCAATCAACACCGTTGCCCCCGAGACATACACCAGCCACTCGCTGCCTCCCCCGAGTCCCTTCAAGAGATCCAGACCGAAGACATACACCAGCACCTTCACGATCGCGAACACGCCGGCCTTCACCACCGCCACGGCGTGCAGCAGGGCGCTTACCGGCACGGGCGCGACCATCGCCGCCGGCAACCAGCGATGGAACGGCATGAGCGCCGCCTTGCCGATGCCGAAG
>JBHIDJ010000074.1:0-15344 GCA_046760105.1 Acidiferrobacterales bacterium
GGCGGGCCATCGCGGTTGCTGGCCATGTGTGAGAAATAACTGGGCCACTCGCTTGGTGGGTACGTCAGGGATGGTACCTGCGGTCCGTCCGCGTCTGTTCCACCATCATTTTACTGATAGCAGCCTGGCGGATAGTTGAGCGGGTGCTTGGCGTCTAGCCTGTCGTCATTCCGAAAGCAGATGCACACTGTGCGCGGCCGCTTCGCGGACGGCAGCAATTTCGTCATGTCGTGCGACACGTCGTAGCGTCTCAAGTGCGCGTACTTCGCCGAGGTAACCCAAGCTCAAAGCTGCCTGCTTGCGCACTTCGGCAGTGGTGTCGGAGAGCAGTTGCCTCAGCGGCTCCACCGCCTTGTCGTCGCCCAAACGACCGAGCACGGAAGCCGTCGTCCAACGCACCTCAGCAACGGGGTCAGCAAGTGAACCCAGCAGTTTGTCAGTGGTGTCGGCGAACCCTAGCACGCCCAGCGAGCGCGCAGCGACGGCACGTAACCGGAAGTCAGCATCACCGAGTCCTGCCGGGCCCGCGAGTACCGCAGCCGCCTCACGAGAGCCTGTATAGCCTAACCCGTAGAACGCGATTCGGCGTTGCCGATAAAACCCGTCCGCCAGCTTCAAGGCCGTGGCAGAGTCTCGCGGTATCTCTCGCGGGCGCGCCGCCTGTAGCAATGCTGGCAAGGCTCGCGGTGCGTCAAGATCAGCAAGTGCGCGCAACGCGGCGACCTGCAAACTGAGATCGCTCAGCGCCGCCAGCGGATCTGCCAACAGCTCACCAGTTGATTGTTTTTCTAGTCGCCTCGCAATCTTCAGCGAGACCGCGCCGATGGGGGTCGCTGCTTCCGGGCGGCCGAGTTCATGCAGACTTCGGACAGCAAAATAGCGCACAGCCGGTACGTCGTCCGCCAACATATCGACCAACGTAGGGTAAGCATCGCCATCACGGATGGCGCCGAGTGCGATGACAATCTCCGTGCGCAGTTGCGCGTTATCAGTCTCTGCCAACAACTTGGTGAGTGGCCTCGTCGCTGCGCGCGGCCGTAGTTCCCTGAGCGCGTGCACGAACATGATACGTTCGCTATCACTGTCCGTAGCCACAAGCGCTCTTAACAAGGGTTCGCTGGCTGCTTTCGACCCTGTTTGACCAAGCGCGCGGATCGCGCGTTGACGCAGGTTACGATTGCCGTCGCCTTCTACTAGTGTCGTAAGCGCGGCCACCGCGGCTTCGTGCGAGAAGTTGCCCAGCGCCTCGACCACACGGGTTTTCACGAGCAAAGAATCATCTTCGCGAAGTGCCGTCAGCAGACGTGGCAACGTGCTGGTTTCACTAAGCATCCCGAGCGCGGTGACACAATCGCTACGCAGTTCCTCTCGTGGTTCTTTACTTAGACAGGCCGTTAATGCTGGAACACCACGCCCGTCACCCAACCGGCCGAGCGCAAGATACAGTTCGCTTCGTACATGCGGGTTCTTCTCCGGCTTCGCGAGACGCGCGAGGATTGGCTCGAGCGCCTCGCGCTGACCGCGAAACCCCAAAGATTCCGCCGCTCGGCGCCGTGTCTCCGGGGCCGCGAAGTCCAACGCCTTCACGAGTGCGTCGAAAGGAATCGCACCGTGCTCCCAGCCGTTAGCGTGTGTTTGCGCCACAATCGCACTTGACGCTAACAATATGAAGATGATTCTTGTCACCACGGAATAATCGATCCGTCGAAATTGAAGAACTTTCCGCTGTCCGCCAGCGAGATTTGCTGTAAAACCGTGCGTATCCCCGTTACGCTCTGCTTGACGGTTATCAGAGCGCTCGGACCTCCCATATCTGTCTGTACCCAGCCAGGGTGCAGCACGACAACGGTAATGCCGCGATCGTTCAAATCAATAGCGGCGTTTTTCGCAACTGCGTTTAACGCGGCCTTCGAAGACCGATAAACATAACTGCCACCCGACGTATTGTCCCCGATGCTACCCATCCTGCTCGTGAGGTTCGCGAAGACCTTACGTTCGCTCGCCGCAACGGCATCAACGAACGCCTCCATCATCTTCAGCGGCGCGATGGTGTTCACGCGAAAAGTCTCGAGCCATGCGCTCTCGTCCATATCCCCGAACGGCACGCCTTTCTGGAGATAGATTCCGGCAACATTAATAAGAATATCGATCGGAGTGTCCCCGACCGCAGCCACCATCGCTTGAATTTGCTTGGCATCAGTGACATCCAGTGGATGCACGCTGACCTTTCCGCCTGAGCGGGCTGTGATTTGACTTAACTCCTTGGCGTTCTCGGGATCGCGACAGCATGCAAATACGTTCCAACCATCTTCACCATACTGGCGGACCAACTCCAGCCCGATACCACGATTAGCGCCGGTTATTAGCGTCGTATTACTCATGATGTCTCCCTAGAACTTTCCGTAAACTCCTATGATACCCGGGACCGGTTGTTTATCGCTCGGTGTGATTCCACTTATTCAAAACTTGAGATGCCAGCGCTCATGGAATACCAACACCGGTAACGCCTACGTCTATTTCTTTGAATTTAAATGTTAAATCGGATCACTTCGCGCTGGCGGGGATGACAAAAGCGGTTGATAGGCGATGAGCCCACGTCTCAAAAGCTCGTCTCGCGTTTGTGTTTATAGCGCCGTGTTTCCGCAAGCTTCAGGAAACGTCTTGCATCTTCCGCCATGTTCATATTATTGAACAAACAATAGGTGCCATCCTCACACCAATCCCACAACTTATTTAGATCCACATCGCTATAGCGATACCGATAACCGGTTACGCCATGGAGACGGAAATAGTGCCGCATGCGTGGCAACCGTGGGTGCTTGAACGGATCAATGATGGGAAGTAGATCAAATTCGGCACATAATCCCGCGAATGTCTTGTGTGGCCACGCGCCGCGCGGCTCCCAAGCGAGGCGGATTACGCCTGCATCGGCCCGGGCTCGAGTGAGGAAACGACGCAGATTTGCCACGTGACCGGGCTCGGGCGTGAAAGACGCCGGACACTGGAAGACGATCACGCTGGCAGCTAAACGCCGGGCGGCCTCCAATGTCACACGCCATGCTTCCGCTACCTCATCCGTTGGGCGGAACGCACCATAACGATCCCAGCTGTTCTTCGGCAGCGGCTGCCGCAACCGACGGTAGGTGGGGCTGCTAGGCGTGTGGGTAATGAGCTGCCACGCCTTTAGGGTAAACTCGAACCCTGGAGGCGCCTCCTTGAGCCAGCGGCTTAGGGTTTCAGTTCGCGGAGGTTGATAGAAGGTTTGCTGTACCTCGACTAGACTGAAATCAGCGAAATACGTTTGCCGGGCCATTGAGAAGCCGCAGCACCCTACTCTAGATATTGGCGCGCTTTTGCATGACGATGCACACATTTTCACGCCGAAATAACCCATTTTCAGTCGCTTATGTTTAGATCGATTACAACTCGGCACAAGACTTGCATGCCTACACGTCAGAAAACCGTTCCCCAGGGGAAGCTCCAAGCCCCATGGTGGGCAAGTCGCACCGTGAAGGGAATTCTATACAAGCTCTATGAACGCAGGCTCCTGGCCGACGTCTCGCAGCGGCCGTTGCCACAACACCTCGGATTAATACAGGATGGGCACCGGCGTTACGCCCGCACGCGGCAGTTGTCAGATCTCAAAGAGGGCTACAACCTCGGCGCCGCCAAGACCAAAGAAGTCCTCCACTGGTGCGTGGGGCTCGGCATCAAGCAGATCACTCTCTGGTGGCTGTCAACCGAGAATCTGGCGCGCGATCCCGACGATGTCGCCGCGGTCCTGAGCGTGATCGAAGAGAAGCTGGACGAATGGATTCAGAGCGGGCTAACGGAGCGACTGGGGATTCAGATCCGGCCCATCGGCAAGCTGGATCTGCTGCCGGCCTCGGCGGTCGAGGCGCTTAAGCGCGCTGAATCGGCCACGCAGACTCACAGTCGTATCCAGCTAAACGTGGGCGTCGGCTACGGCGGACGTCAGGAGATCGTCGACGCGGTCAAAGGCTATCTCGAGGACAGCTTCGCGCAAGGCCATTCTGCGGCAGACATCCTCGATGGCTTCTCGCCTGACGTCGTGGATAACTACCTCTACACAAACGGCCCTGATCCCGACCTCATCATCCGTACGTCTGGAGAGCTACGCCTGTCAGGCTTTATGCTCTGGCAGAGCGCCTTTAGCGAGTTTTACTTCTGCGACGTCTATTGGCCAGAATTCAGAAAGATCGATTTCCTCCGCGCCATTCGCAGCTACCAGCAGCGACAGCGAAGGTTTGGCAAATAAGCAAACCCAGTTTCTTATCGTGCAACGCGCTAACGCTTGTATTATTTTTGTTATCTCACTCCAGGGTCTCGAAGCTAATAATTTGGATATCGACTTTTTCTACGAGATCTGAAGTATAGATCTCCAGTGCGCCGCCCACCCTTTTTGCAAGTCCGGCAGGAATGATGCCGGAGTAACGCCGGGATTGGGCGTGTACCGGCTGCCCATCACCATCAAGAAAAGCCACCATGTAATAGATTTCTTTCACAGGCTGATGTAGTCGGTTACGCAGCGAGAACGAGTAATATCGCCCCTTAACGCCGTAGCGGTCCCAAGTGAAGTGTGTGCCGGCGAGCGCGTCCGTGGCTTTTGCGACGAGATCGCCATTGGCCGACTCGCGTTTGGCGTAGCGCACGTTGGCGGACAGCGGCCTTGCGCGCATCATGTTTGATAGCAGCGCTTTCAAATAAGAAACCGGTACCGCGAAGTTGAGATTCTGTCCACCGCCGTGCGTGGCCAGCGCGATACCGATCACCTCGCCCTTAGCGTTGAGTACCGGGCCGCCGCTGCTTCCGCGTGAAACAGGGGCCGTGATTTGTAAAAGCGAGCGAGCACCCGCTTCGCGTATGCCACTAACAATCCCTTGCGAGAAGGTGCCTTCAAATCCTTTTGGGTTACCGACGGCGTAGATCGGGTCACCGACGGCAACTTTTTCGCCATCCCCAAGCGGCAGCGCAGGTGCCCTCGCGCCCGGAGCCGTCAACAGCACGAGATCATTGGTGCGGTCGACGCCGACTATTCCCCCGATTGGGAATTTCTTCTTGTAGCCGACGTGCTTGTAGTAACCCTTATGTGCGCCTTCTATTACATGCAGGCCGGCGGCAATCACGCCGTCACCGGCAAAAAAGCCGCTTCCCAGTGCTACGCGCTGCCCATTCCTGTCTTCCATATCCAGGAGGATCACCGACGGCAAGGTGTTTTGAACAATCGCTCGTGTGGATTGTGCGAAGCTTGCCGGTGAGACTAGAGACGCAAGGATGGCGCTGAACGCCAGAACAGATGCTGAGGCCCTAACCATGACAACGCTCCTTTGGCCCGCGTGCTCCCCCATCCGCGGAACCATGTTTTTGGTCCGCATTGCCGCAAGCAATGCCATAGTACGTCGCCCAAACCACTCCTGGTCTGGACCCTGGCCGAGATTAGTATCTAACACTATCCGCTACTTCTGGAAAAAGTTCCAGAGCCGTTTGTCTGATAGCGTTAAAGGCACTAAAGGCTGTCGGGTCTCTCGCCCTGCCGATCCAAGGCCCAAGATCGGTAAACACGGCGAAATATCGCTTGCCGCACGGTGCGCGAACGCGATCAGGAGGGTCAGCCAGTACGCAGCTTAAAGCCTGCACGGGTTGCGTTTACTGGCCGTGTGGGAATTGGCCCTGCACTTATTGTGTGTTTGTCCGGAGGGCGTAGTTCTCGTTAGTATGCGACGCGTCTTAATGAGGCCAGGCCAAGCATCAGGTGCCTAATCTTATTTGTCATTCTGTCACCTCTTTGCAGCGGAATACCAACCCCTGCCACGCTACCGATTACTACTTCATGCGATATTCACGATTCTTCAATGATCTTCCAGTATTGATCGCGAATAATGTACAGCGTTCGTCTTCCAAAAAAACCGCGAGGTTTTAATTGTAGCTCTTCGGAGACTTTTTGATTGTATTCTCTCTGAAATACCTCCAGCGCGCGATTGGTTGAGACTTGTTCACCATCCAGATTACCCCGAAAGGCGTTGATCGCCTGAAGCGCCGATTGTATCAGCTGAAAGACTTCCCTGTCGTAACCCTCGGCTATCTTGGTGTTAATGGCACCGCCGGATTTCGATATCTCTCGCTCTAGCCTTAAGAATACGAAGTCGGAGCTTCCCTTGAACTCGTCATACTCATCCGTACTTTTCTTCATTGCTTTGATGGTATTTTCCACTTGGTCCTTGGACATCGCCGCATCCCAAACGCCAGGCAAATCAGAAGAAATTAGCGCGTTCGCTATTTCGGCTTTCAGTTTATTCACATCCTCTTGAGTCGGCCTTTCGTCCAGTTTCTTTCTTAGGACGCGAATCTGCGATTTCATAACAGCAATCTCTGAATGCAGCTCCTGATTTGCTTGACCGATATACAGTCCAAAAAAATTAACCGGATGACCGACGGAGATTGCATACGTAATTACCGCAGCGACCAAAATCAATGCGATTGCAATCAGAATCGTTAAGGTCTTCGGACCTAGTTTACTAACAAACTGCCACATCCCTGTCCTAGGTGTCCTTGTGTCACATCACAGCGGTAGATCCTTACTGATGACGCGCACGAACGTGTGTGTGGGAAGAAACAACAAAAATAAATGGTAGGACGTAGTATTGCTTCGGACAAACTATCCTACGCGTATTTCGCGGCAGGGGCAAGCGCGGCGCGAATACGCACGTTTTTTTTGTGACTTCTGCGACCTTATGTACAACCCGAAAACAAACGGCTAGAAATCGACCGACACTAACGTGGGAGACTACGCCTGCTATTTAGCCATTTGACCAACGGCTCCCACAATTCCACGTCGTAAGCGACCTGCGAGGGTGCGAGCTCAAACAACCCCAATCCGCGCTCTGCGGCCTGGATATAGTTCTGTGTATCGCGCAGGGTGGTAAGGAACGGAACCTTTAACCTGTCGAGAAAGTCGTAGAGCGCATCATACGCCAGGGTGTTTTCACGCACGCGATTGGCTACCACAGCTATTCGCGTGTCTGACACCACTGCGCTCTCACCAAATAGCCTGCGGAAAAACGAAATGTCTCTGATTTCCCTTTTTGTCACTTCCCCCACGCGACGTATCTCTTCAATGAAATCAGCAGCAGCACGAATGTCGAGGGGCGAAGGCAACACGGGAACGATCACCGTCTGCGCATAGCGGACGAGCGCAACGAGTCGTTCTCCGTGATGGCCGGACGGGACATCCATGATGACATAATCAGTATCCTCCGGTACGCGCAGGGTTTCCTGCCATGCGGCAACGCCCTGAATCCGTGGGCGGTTCTCGGGTCGGGCGCTCAGCCACGCCAGACTTGATCCTTGCCGATCGAAGTCCGCCAGTACGACTGACTTATCTTGCGCTGCATAGTAGACGGCGAGATTTGTCGCCAGCGTCGTTTTGCCGGAACCGCCTTTTGTGTTGAGCAGCATTATGGCGCGCATAGTCACTCCTTACTCATCTGGATATAGGATCCACGGATCGGAGCCGACGATAGATTGGGTACGATGTAGTGCAGGTGGATCCGCATCACCACCCACGTTTAGAAGAGGTTACAGTAGGCCTCTTGTTCTCCTTGTTTAGAATGGGGTTAGCGCTGCCTGTACAAGTTATGCAGAATAATATTCGAACACGCGTATTATAATTCGTTGCTCGCCTTTATGATACGCCAGTTCCATAATCTCAAATTCAACCCCTCAACAGGAAGCGCATATGAGTCTTCTGCATGACACTGCCATATTCTTGGGTGCCGCTATCATCGCCGTACCGCTGTTCAACCGACTTGGTTTTGGGTCGATATTGGGATATCTCGCCGCGGGCATTGTGATTGGTCCCTGGGGTCTGGGTCTAATCAGCGGGATTGATAGCATTCTCCATTTTGCCGAGCTCGGCGTCGTGCTGCTTCTGTTTATTATCGGCCTTGAGTTACAACCGTCTCGTCTTTGGGTATTGCGCAAGTCCATATTTGGACTCGGTGCCGCGCAGGTTATTGCGACGGGCGCCGTACTCGCGCTAATAGGCTATGGCCTGGGTCTGCGCACGGAAGCCGCGGTGATTACGGGTTTGGCCCTAGCGCTGTCGTCAACCGCTTTCGTGCTGCAAATGCTGGCGGAAAAGAAACAGCTGACAACCATTCATGGGCGCTCGGCGTTCGCTATCCTACTGTTCCAAGATCTGGCTGTCGTTCCATTGTTAGCGCTAATACCGCTGATCGGAATAAGCGACACCATCACGGAGGATGCCAACCTACTCGTTAGAACGGGCAAGATCCTACTCGTGCTGCTCAGCATAGTGATCGGGGGACACTTCCTGCTGCGCCATGTGTTTCGCGCGATTGCGGCATCGGGAAGCCAAGAAATCTTTACTGCCACTGCTCTCCTCGTCGTCATCGGAGCTGCGCTGCTGATGGAGTTTGCCGGCCTGTCAATGGCGTTGGGCGCCTTCCTCGCAGGTGCACTACTCGCGGATTCGGAATACCGACATGAGCTGGAGGCGAACATTGAACCGTTTAAGCGATTGCTGCTAGGACTATTCTTTATCGCTGTGGGTATGTGGGTGAATGTCGGGCTCATAGTAACCGACCCACTGCAGGTGCTGGTGCTGGTCATTGGTCTCTTGGCAGTAAAGTTCATCGTGCTCCTAATCCTAGGTAAGCTCTTTGGGCACAGCAATGAGTCGGCTCGAAATCTTGCATTTGTGCTGCCGCAGGGCGGTGAATTTGCCTTCGTGCTATTAAGCGCCGCCGTTAGCTACCAAGTGTTGGATCAAAACCTTGCCGACCTGCTGGTGGTCGTGGTCACCCTGACCATGGTCGCCACCCCATTATTGTTTGTGCTTAATGAGTCTGTTGTGAAACGCTGGCTCGAGGTAGCCAAACGCGAGGAGTTCGACAAGATCGAGGAGACTGACCATCAAGTCATTATAGCGGGCTTTGGCCGCTTCGGTCAGATCATTGGGCGCATTCTGCATGTTAAGAAAATCCCGTTCACAGCGTTGGAGGCAAGCTCATCCCAGGTCGATTTTGTCCGTCGGTTCGGCAGCAAAGTTTACTACGGCGATGCTTCGCGACTTGACCTGTTGCGCGCTGCTCGCGCCGATAAAGCGAGAGTCCTTGTACTAGCCATCGATGATATCGTCTCATCAGTACGAACAGCGGAGACGGTAAAGAAACACTTCCCCAACCTCGACATTTACGCGCGTGCACGCAACCGCCGCCACGCCCTTCTCTTAATGGATTGCGGCGTCAAAGTCCTGAGCCGAGAAACCTTTCTATCCGGCCTTGCGATTGCCGAGCACGTTCTGCGCGGACTCGGAAAGTCAGAGCATGAGGTGAAAAATGCCATCGAGCTATTCAAGCGCCATGATGAAGCGACGCTGATCAAACAGCATGCTATTCATCACGATGAGTCAAAATTTATGCAATCCACGAAAGAGGCCGCGCGCGAGTTGGAGGAATTGTTTGAGTCTGATGTCGGTCCCGATGAACTGGAGTCGGTCGCTGCTTCCAAGTAAACTGTGTGGCGCATCATGTAATCTTGCAAAACAGCATTTTCTTTGTCGTCTCAAAGGAGGTTGTTATGGCACATAGAGTCCGCAAGGTTAGCTACTGTTACGTTACCGTCCCTAGCCGTGCTGGTCACGGCGCGAAGATACTGGCGGAGCTTAGAAAGGCCGGTGTCAACTTGCTCGCATTCTCGGGATTTCCGACACAGAAAGGAATGGCGCAGCTCGACTTCGTTGCCAACAACATGGCGCCGCTCAAACGCGTTGCCAAGAAGAATGGTTGGCGGTTAAGCAAAATCAAAAAGGGATTTCTTGCTCAAGGCGATGATGCGGTTGGGGTCGCGCACCGGCATATACAGAAGCTCGCCGACAAGAAGATCAACATTACGGCAGCCGATGCCGTGGCAGCGGGTAGGGGTCGCTACGGAATGCTATTGTGGGTGAAGCCCAAAGACTACAGCCGCGCCGCGAAGGCCCTCGGGGCGAAATAGCGGCTGCGCGCAAACGTACGTCTTCGGCAGCCGCTGGACGTCTGTGTTGCTGGCCGGGAGCCGGTAGCTAGGCGGAGGTGTTGAAAAGCCTTTAGAGCACCTCCGCCAGGTCAGTTTACTATCGCGCGGTATGCTCGCGAGCAATTCGCAGCATTGCCGAGAGGCTGCGCTCGACGTCCGCCTCGGTCGTGGCCCACGAAGACACACTGATCCGCATCGCGGCCTGACCCTGCCAGACGGTTCCACCACACCAGCAGGTGCCATCGGCCTGAACGCCATCGATCACCTTGCGTGTTGTCTCGTCATCACCGAACGAGACCAACACCTGATTAAGCACAACGTCGTTCAGCACCCGGTAACCGGCATGACTAAGATCTTCTGCGAAGCGCGCGGCGTGACGGCAGCAACGCTCAACCAGATCGGCGAGCCCCTCGCGACCGAGAGCCAACAGCGTCGCCCAGACTTCCACACCGCGCATCCGGCGCGACGCCTCCGGCGTGTAGTACATGGGCTCGCGTCTATCTTCTTGCGGCCAATAGGCTGCACTGACGGACATCGCAGCTTTGAGCGCTTCAGGGTCGCGCACCAACGCGAGTCCGGAATCATAGGGCACATTGAGCCACTTATGGGCATCCATCGCCCACGAATCCGCATCCGCGATGCCGGCCGCGAGATAGGCGCGCTGCGGCGCGGCGGCTGCCCAAAGCCCAAAGGCGCCATCCACGTGGACCCAGGCGTCATGGGAATGTGCGACCGCGCAAATCTCTTGCGCGGGATCGAAGGCACCGGTGTTCACATTCCCGGACTGCGCACACACGATGGTAGGACCAGACAGGACCGGCAGCGCATCGGCGCGCATTCGGCCCTGCCCATCGACCGGAACTCTTATTACACGATCGCGCCCAAGCCCCAACAAACCCAGCGCCTTGAACAGACTCGCATGCACCTCCGCCCCGACCACAACCGTGATGGGCGGTGCGCCAAACAAACCATCGGCCTCTACGTCCCAGCCGGCGCGTTCCAGCACGGCATGGCGCGCGGCTGCCAGCCCCGTGAAATTGGCCATCGTGGCCCCGGTGACGAAGGCGCCGCCGCATTCGGGCGGCAATGCCAGCACGTTGAGCAACCAGCGGAGTGCAATCTCTTCCACGGCGACGGCAACCGGTGAACCGACGACCGAGAAAGCGTTTTGGTCCCATGCTCCGGCGAGCCAATTGGCAGCCAGTGCCGCCGGAAGCGCACCGCCCGTGACAAAGCCAAAGTATCGCCCGCCGGCGCTGGCAATGGTTGCCGGAGAGCCCAACTCATCTAGAAGCGCAAGGATCGCTTCCGGATCTGTCGGCTGCGTTGGCAACGGCCGATCCAGTTTTGCCAGATTGGCGATCGCCGTAGCGGACGGCGCCACGCTGCGACTATCCAACTCCGTCAGATAACGGCCAGCGCGTTTGGCAACGGAATTCAATAGATCTGTCATATCAGAACCTTCTGCGTGTTGGGTAAGACGGTAACGACATGGTCACCACGGCGTGATGCTGGTTACCCGACATGGGTAACCGTAATGGTAAAGCTCACGGGATCAGCCTGCGGACGAGCGCGTGCGAGTCCGCTTGCCATCGAATAAGGGTGTCACATCTTCTGTGCGGTGCCGTGTCTGCGCGTCCCGAGAAGGCTCGTCCGTTACCAATCCTTCGAAATCGAACAAATTACGGTCGGCCAATTGCGAGGGGGCGATATTCTGTAGCGCCTGGAAAATCGTTGCCAGCCGCCCGGGGAACTGGCGGTCCCAGGCTTGCAGCATCTCCTTGATCACCTGGCGTTGAAGATTGTCCTGCGAACCGCACAGATTACACGGAATTATCGGGAAATTACGCCTCTCGGCGTACCTCGCAATGTCCTTCTCGCGACAGTATGCCAACGGCCGAATGACAATGTGCTGCCCATCGTCGCTTCGTAGCTTCGGTGGCATGGCCTTGAGCTTGCCGCCATAGAATATATTAAGGAATAGGGTTTCGATGATGTCGTCGCGGTGGTGCCCGAGCGCTATCTTGGTCATACCGTGCTCCTTGGCATAGCGGTACAAGACGCCGCGGCGCAACCGTGAGCACAGGCCGCACATGGTCCTGCCATCCGGGACCACGCGCTTCACAGTGCTGTACGTATCCTCCTCGATCACGTCGAACGCAATACCCTGCTCGCCCAGGTACTCGGGCAAGACGTGCGTGGGGAAATCAGGTTGTTTTTGATCAAGATTTACCGCGACCAACTCGAAATCGACCGGCGTATTTCGCTTCAGACTCAGCAGGATATCGAGCATGGTGTAGGAATCCTTACCCCCGGAAACACACACCATGACACGATCGCCCGGCTCGATCATATTGAAATCGGCGATCACCTTGCCGACCTCCCGTCGGAGCCGCTTATGCAACTTGTTGAAATCTACCTGCTGTTTCTTGGTTGGAGACGGCATGACGCTCTATAAGCAGACTACTACAACAGCAAAGATAGAAGGCCTCGTCTGTCGCTGTCAATCTCCACCCGTTGTGTGCTGATATGACAGCACCGCTTTTGATGCTTTCCAGACGTTACCGTGGTATTTTTTACGTACCCGTGGGGAACGCCCGTTAGGGCGGATGGCCGGATATCATGACTGACATGCTCAAGAACATCCCGCTCTTTGCCAACTTGTCAGAGGCGGATTTGGCGAAGTTGGAGAGCCATGCGGTCACCAAAACTTTCCCGAAAAATAGCATTATCATCAATGAGGGGGACACCACCGATTCGCTGTACATCACAGTCTCGGGCAAGGTGAAGGCATTTCTGCGCAACGAGCGCGACAAGGAGGTCATCCTCAGCATCCAGGGCCCGGGAGAGTACTTCGGCGAGATAGCGTTGCTAGACGAAGCGCCTCGCTCTGCGTCGGTGATGACGTTGGAGAACTCCAGCTTTCTAATTATCACCCAGGCCAGTTTTAGGGCCTGCCTCGGTGAGCATCCGGATATCGCCATCAGCTTGATTCGGGGGCTCACCCACAGAGTTCGTGCACTGACCGACAGCGTAAAGAGCTTGGCCTTGGAGGATGTCTACGGAAGGATCGCCAAGACCTTGTCACACCTTGCGCAAGAGGAAGACGGCAAACTAATCATCAGGGGTAAACTTACTCAGCAGGATATCGCCGCTATGGTTGGCGCATCGAGGGAAATGGTAAGCCGCATTTTCAAGGATCTTACCGCCGGCGGATATATCAAGATCGAAGACAAAAAGATCACGCTCGAAAAAAAGTTACCAGCAAGATGGTAGCGAATCCGCTAGATCACTTTGTTCTGCTCGGGTCATTTTTGTATTTCTCGTAAAGCTTTATCAATAAGGGCCCGTTTTCACGAAATCGCCAAGAATTTGTAATTCTGCGTCCGTCATAATTTAACATGGTGACTGGATTGATAACGATAACCTCAGTAATTTCGAGTGGATCGAGAGCTCTTAATTGTGAATAATCTTTAATGGGTGTTTTAGGCGTACAGAAGAAGAGAAAAACAGTATCGTTTTCGAATGTTTGCAACAGTGGTCCCACAACGACGTCGAGGCCTGTTTCCTCCATCGTCTCACGCGTTGCTGTCTCTTGAGCTGTTTCTCCCGGTTTATGTGAACCCATCGGGATGCTTATTTGCCGGAACGCAGCGCTGATACCCAGCACAACCCCCTCGGGCGTCGGAATGAAACATCCAGCCGCTTTGACCTTCGCTTCTACCGGTTCTTGAGCAAGGCAGGCATTAAACGGGAGCAGGGACAAAAACCAAAGAACGGCTGCTATTGAAATTGGCCGTGCCACCGCTTTCGACAGTTCTTTCGAGCAGTTCGAGTTCGATGCAATTCTCATGTTTGTTCTTTGTAGCACCCCATGATACAACAAACTAGGCTGACTGCTATGGCCACGAAACCTATGACCTCTGCACCAAGAGGTACTCGAAACCATACACTACGTTTATTCGTGATTGCGTTGTGTACATTCCTGTTAGTTAACTGCTACCGAACTCCGAATTCAGTTAGTGACCCTACCCTGTATGCACTGCTTTGGGTGAGGACATCCGCTGAATACGAGGCCCTATGCAGGCAGACATTTAACATTGCGCTGGAGCATGTCCGCAGAGAAATCAAAAGACAAGGAGTGCAGACAAACGATAAACCGCCTGCCGTGGTAATGGATTTAGACGAGACCGTGCTAGATAACTCGGCCTATAACGTTCGTTTGATCAAAGGCGGGTTGAGATTTTCTCATGATTCCTGGCAACGTTGGAATCGGGAGAACGCAGATGAGATCACGCTTGTCCCAGGAGCGAAGCAGTTTATCAAGGCAATCGAAAAAGAAGACGTGAAAGTGATTTTTGTGTCGAATCGCTCAATCGTAATCAAGGATATTACGACCGACATACTCCTTAAGTTTGATCTGGCGAGGAAAGAAGAGCTGCTGAGCAACGACCCACCAAAACTTCTTTTAAGAAAAATAACATCGAGCAAGGAAAGCCGGCGGAAAACTGTGAGAAAACATTACAACATTATCGCATTCATTGGCGATAATCTTGGTGACTTCTCCGATGATTTTAGATCACCGACCGTGAACAGCATTGATGAGCGCCGAGAAAAAGTTGGCACCCACGCGGATCAATGGGGTACGAACTGGTTCGTTATGCCCAACCCCTTATATGGCTATTGGACGAGATACATAGATTGGGATAAGCCCGAAAGACATTTCGGCGAACGCCAGTAAACCAGATTTAGCCCGCTAATCGTTTGGCTTATAATTATAAAATCAGATCGCATCCGCACCTCATAATTGAGTGTAAGCCTGAAAGGAGGCTAGTAATGTACGCCCGGGTAACGACCACTCAAATCAAGCTCGATAAGTTGGACGAAGCCCAGAACATGATCAACGACTATCTGGAGCCGCTACTCAAGGACGTAACGGGATTCAAGAATGCCCTGTGGTTAATCGACCGCAAGACAGGGAAAGCGCTTACGATTTCCGTTTATGAGACTGAAGCGGATATGATGAAGCTAGAAAGTAGCGAAAAGTATCTTGAGGCTTTAGATGAAGGAGCGTTTCCGGCTTACGAGATCGAGACCATTAGCAAGTATCAAGAGGCGCTAAGTAAATTCTCGAAATTCTTCGCAGAACCGCCGTCTCGAGAGACGTTTCAACTCATTAAACAGATATAATCTGATGATGAATCACGACTCACGATTCACGATTCACGGTTAACGAAACTGCGCCCGTAGCTCAGTTGGATAGAGTACCTGGCTTCGAACCAGGT
>JBHIDJ010000075.1:0-15309 GCA_046760105.1 Acidiferrobacterales bacterium
CGAGCGACGCACAGGAGTGGCCTTTGCGTTCTTTGCGTTTTTTCCAGGGCATTTGCCGCGTCGATACTGAAAGCTATTTTACGACCACGTTAGTGTGTGTTACGACCACCCACTTGTCGTCTTTGCATACTAGCTCGCGGTCGCAGCCCATTTCCGCCAGGGTTGCGCTACTGCCACGCAGGCGAACGACAACCCGTTCGCCCGCCTCCCGCAGGCGTGCGATCTCTGCTTGTACGCTGGCATCACCGTCATGTGGCGCTAGGATCCCGCCCGTAACGCTATCATTCTGCGATGAGAGCTTCAGAAGCACGCGAAGATCCGCACCGAAACCGGTTGCCGGTCGCGCGCGCCCAAACGCTTTACCGATGCCATCGTAGCGACCGCCTTGGGCAACGGCGCGCCCGTAAGCAGGCACAAACGCGGAGAATACCACACCCGTGTAATACCGGTAGCCGCTGAGTTCCGCCAGATCAAAATATAACGATAGCTCTGGCATCTTCCGTGCCACAACCTCAGCCACCGACTCTAGATTCCCCAGTGCCTGCTGTACGCTGTCGGGTGCATTCTTTAGATCATGTCTTGCCGCATCAAGCGCTTCGATCCCGCCGTTCAACTCGATCAATGCCGCGAGTGCTCGTTTATCTTCCGCACCTATGCCCCAAGATCCAAGCAATGCTGCAACATCTGCGCTTGCTTTGCTCTGCAATGCATCAAAGAGCTCCATCTCCTGATCTGCCGCCAAGCCAGCCTGTTCCATGAGTCCCCGGAATACGCCAACGTGTCCCAAGTCGATGTGTAAATCTTCGATTCCGGCGAGCTTAAGCGTAGCCACCATCAAGCACAGAGTCTCAGCGTCGCTCTCTGGCCCGGCGTGGCCAAACAATTCTGCTCCTAGCTGCAGCGGCTCGCGTGAACCTTCAAACGCGTCCGGTCGTGTATGCAACACAGACCCCAGGTAGCACAACCTTACCGGCGCTTCACGTTTGAGATAATGCGCGTCGATCCGCGCCGCCTGCGGTGTGCTATCCGGACGAATGCCCATTAAACGACCCGTGAGCTGATCGGTAACCTTAAACGTCTGCAGATCGAGTTCCTGGCCAACGCCGGTCAACAACGAATCGAGATATTCAATCATCGGTGGCATGACGAGCTCGTAGCCCCAGGTGTAAAACAAATCCAGGATGCGGCGGCGTAGAGCCTCCAGCCGTTGCGCCTCAGCTGGTAACACCTCCTCAATACCTTCGGGAAGCAACCAGCGATCTTTTCCAGGCATGATCGTGGGGTGAGAGCGGTAGTCGTGTTGGCAGTCAGTTAATTAATAATGTAAAGCAGCACAAGACCGAGCAGCATGCTTGTGAGCCCGACAAGGCGCAAGGGCGGATCGGGTAGCTGACTGATTGTTTGTAGGGTTCGTCGCATCCCGCTCGGGTTGATAAAGGGAAAGATACCTTCCAAGATCAGCAGAAGGGCGATCGCCACCCCTAAATCGCGCCACATGATCTAAACAGGATCAACCCAAGACACGTTTAACTAACGCGGATTCTTCAGGAACCTAAAAAACTCCGCGCTGGGGTCGATGATCAGGACATCGTCCTTGCGGCTAAAACTTTGTCGGTAGGCGTTTAGGCTGCGATAAAGCGCATAGAACTCGGGATCGCCGCCGTAGGCTTCGGCATAGATCGCTGTCGCCGTGCCATCGCCCTCGCCGCGGATATCTTCGGCCTTCTCATAGGCCTCGGCTAACAGGATCTCGCGCTCACGCTCGGCATTGGCACGAATCTTCTCCGCCTCCTCGGCACCGCGCGCCCGGAATTCCTTGGCAATGCGCGCGCGCTCGGCAACCATGCGTTGATACACCGACTCACTCACTTTCTCGTCTAGATCCACGCGCTTAATACGGATGTCCACAACCTCGATGCCCATGCTACGCGCTTCCTTATCAGCCCCCGCGCTGACGATTCGCATAATCTCTTCCCGGTCCCCGGACACGGCATCGTGTACGGTACGCTTGCCAAACTCATTGAGCAGATCGCTTCTGACGCGTTGCTCAAGTCGCCCTCTCGCCGCCTGCTCTTGCCCACCTACTCTGATCCAATACGTAAGTGCGTCCGCGATTCGCCATTTGACAAACCAGTCCACGATCACGTTTTTCTTCTCGAGGGTAAGGAAACGCTGCGGCTCCGCATCCAGGGTCAAGATTCTTCCGTTCAATTTGTGCGCGGTATCAATAACTGGCATCTTGAAATGCAAGCCGGGCTCATCCTCGTGACGGATCACTTCACCGAACCTCACCACAATAGCCTTCTCCCACTGATCAACTGTGAATGTGAAAGAGCGGATCCCGACCAAAACCAATCCCAAGATCACCAAAAGGGCGACTAGCTTAGCCTGGGTCATTACTGCGATCCCCGTGTGCGCAAGTCCGTACGTCTGCGACTACGACTCAAACCCTGAGTGTCCGTCCCCTCTGCTCCGGCGGCAGCCTCCCCGCCTTCTGTAAGTCCGGAACGTCCGCCTTGCGTTATGATCTTATCCAACGGCAAGTACATGATATTATTGCCGCCCTTCTGATCTATAAGTACCTTGGTCGTACTGGACAGGACCTCCTCCATCGTCTCTAGGTAAAGCCGCTCGCGCGTGACGTCGGGGGCCTTGGCAAACTCGCTTTGGATCTGGGTAAATCGACGGGCGTCACCGCCGGCACGTGCTATCACGCTGGCTTTGTAGGCTTCGCCTTCCTGTATCAGGCGCGCCGCCTTACCGCGCGCCCGAGGCAGAATATCGTTGGCATAAGCCTCGGCCTCGTTCTTGAAGCGTTGCTCGTCTTCGCGTGCCTTCACCGCATCGTCGAATGCCGCCTTCACCTGCTCGGGCGGCTGTGCCTTCTGCATCTTCGCCGTCGTGATTATGATACCGGTCTCGTAGCGATCCAGGATCTCCTGCAGCAGCTGCTGAGTCTTGTTGGCAACGTCGACGCGGCCTTCGGTAATCACGAAATCAAGCGTGCTTTTACCGACGATTTCGCGAATCGCCGATTCCGTCGCCTGCGCGATCGTGACCTCCGGGTTTTCCACGTTGAACCAGTACGCGGCAGCATCATTGATCCTGTACTGGACGGCGAACTCGATGTCGACGATGTTCTCGTCTTCGGTCAGCATCAGCGCCTCTCTCGGCACATGGCTCACCCGTCCCGTGCGTTCATTCGTGCGGTAACCCACCTCCATCGAGAATACATTCTGCACATTGACCTTTTTCACCCGTTCAATCGGAAAGGGCAAGTGCCAGTTCAACCCAGGTGTCGTTACTTCCCGAAACTCTCCAAACTGCAAAACCACGCCGTTCTCGGCCTGCTTCACGATATAAAAGCCGCTAAGCAACCAAACACCGATTATTACGGTGAGGATCGCGCCAAGCCCAATGCCACCCAGACCCCCCAGGCGCAACCCACGACCGCCACCACCCTTGCCACCGCCGAACAAACCGCTCAGCCGGTTCTGGATGTTGCGAACGATTTCATCCAGGTCAGGGGGTCCTTGTTGGCCCCCCCTTCGCGGTCCCCCCCAGGGATCCTTGTTCCCGGAGTTACCGTTCCCGGGTCTGTTCCAGGGCATAATCGTCTCCTGTCGGCAGGTAAAAGAAATGCAACGGGCGAATTCTAGGGTTATGAGCCGGTAGGGGCAAGAACACCGGTGTTATCGTCTACCCAATATTCCGACCGAAACCCCTCCTGTTTCTGCAGCCAAGCAATCTGCTCCGGCTCGAGCGTAACGTCGATTACCCAGCCGCCGGCATCAATATCAACCTCGCGTACAACATGCAAACGTTCGTAAACCCGCGCGCGCAGCTGGCCCGCACTGGCCGGCAGATACAACTGCCGACGCTTACGCTGGCGGCGAGAGTGCTCAGAGAGCGCTTGTAGCAACAAATCCACGCCCTCTCCTGTCTTGGCGGAAAGCCATACCTTGGCGATCGTGCCGGTCGCATTACGTTCGATCCGTGGTGACTGCGCGGTAATATCGATCTTATTGAACACCACGATCTGTGGTATGCCGTCGGCATGAATTTCACCCAGTACCTGATCCACGCGCTCCATCGCGTCACGCCGATCCGGAGCGCTGCTATCCACCACGTGCAGCAGAAGATCCGCCCCCTCGACTTCCTCCAGCGTCGCCTTGAAAGCCTCGACCAGATCGTGCGGCAGCTGGCGAATGAACCCCACCGTGTCCGCCAGAATAACGTTGACGTTGCCAGCAAGCGCAACGCGCCGCATGGTGGGATCAAGTGTGGCAAAGAGCTGATCGGCAGCGAACACGTCTGCGCCTGTCATATAGTTAAACAAGGATGACTTGCCGGCGTTTGTGTAACCGACAAGTGATACGGTCGCTATGGGTACCTTATGGCGTGATCGCCTGCGCAGCGCCCGTTGCGTACGCACCTTCTGCAGGCACCGCTGGAGCGTTTTTATGCGTGCGCGCACCAAGCGACGGTCGGTTTCAAGCTGCGTCTCGCCGGGCCCGCGCAACCCTATACCGCCCTTTTGCCGCTCGAGGTGGGTCCACCCTCTTACCAGGCGACTGGCCAGATGCTCGAGCTGCGCCAGCTCTACCTGCAGCTTGCCTTCGTGGCTGCGGGCACGCTGCGCGAAAATATCCAGGATCAGTCCCGTACGGTCCAATACACGACAGCCAAGCGCGCGCTCAAGGTTGCGCTGTTGCGCAGGCGAAAGTGGGTGATTGACGAGAACGACCGTCGCTGCCTCGCGTGTGACCGCATCACGGATCTCCTCGACCTTGCCCAGGCCAAATAGAGTGGCCGGATCCGGTTTACCGCCGCGCCCTGAAAGGGCCGTACAAACGTGGGCACCGGCGGATTCCGCTAGAAGGCGGAATTCATCGGCGTCCTCATACCCGGCATCGCGAGGGAAGCGTAGGGAAACCAGCAGTGCGCGTTCGGCCGCACGCTGACCCGGGCCGGATGAAGAGTTACTCGTTTCCAGATTCTTTGTCGGCGTCTTCGTCGCTGTCAAGACTAAGTTTAATGGCGCGGCTGGGGACCACGGTCGAGATGGCGTGCTTGTAGATCATCTGGCTAACCGAGTTCCGTAGGAGCACCACGAACTGGTCGAAGGACTCGATCTGTCCTTGCAGTTTTATCCCGTTGACCAAGAATATCGAAACCGGAACGTGTTCCTTGCGCAATGTATTCAAGAAGGGGTCTTGTAGCGCTTGCCCTCTTTGCTGAGTCATGGCCGTTCTCCTGTTGTTATGTGTCGTGCCCCTCATAAGGGTACTTATTCTATATATGCCCCCGGATCGATAAGATTCCAAGACACCAGTAAAAAATTATAGTCCTTTACCGTCCAATTTGCTGGCCAAATAGTCGATGCAGGCCGCTTGGAGTGCTCGATCACTACTATACAGGTAATGTACCCCCTCGTAGCCACGCAGCCAGGTCAGTTGGCGCTTTGCCAGTTGTCGTGTGGCGGACACCCCGCGCTCGATCATGTCATTATAGTTGACTAAACCAGTCAAGTATTGCCAGATCTGCCGATATCCGACCGTGCGGATGGCAGGAAGTTCCGGGCCCAGGTCACCCCGTTGTCGCAGCCGATCCACTTCCGCCACAAAGCCGCGCGTCAACATAGCGTGAAAACGCGCACCAATGCGTGCGTGCAGCACGCCCCGATCCCGAGGGAAAATGCCTACTTTCAAGATGTTATAGTCAATCGATGCGAGCCGCTCGTGTTGGTAGCAGTCAGTGAGGGTACGCCCGGTTAACTCGAGGATCTCAAGCGCCCGCTGGATACGCTGGGCGTCATGCGGATCGATGCGCTCAGCGGCAACCCGATCAATCGCTTGTAGGCGCTGGTGCAACCGGGGCCAACCGATCTCCTGCGATTCCTTGTACAACTGCTCCCGGATTTCCGGATTGGCGGCCGGTAGCGCCGATATACCGTACTCCAGCGCGTGAAAATAGAACATGGTGCCGCCGACCAGCAAGGGTATACGTCCGCGCTCAGCGATCTCGGCTATCTCACGTCGCGCATCAATGCGAAAGTCCGCCGCCGAGTACGGGTCTACTGGGTCGCGAATGTCGAGCAGCCGGTGGGGTACGCGGGCACGCTCGTCCGCCGTGGGTTTGGCGGTACCAATATCCATTCCCCGGTAAACCTGCGACGAATCGACACTGATGACGTCGACCGGAAACCGATCGTGCAATGCCAGCGCCAGCGCCGTTTTGCCAGCCGCCGTGGGACCCATGAGAAAGATGACTGTATTCGCGCTGCCTGAAGACATGCGAGAAATATCGCTATCGCGCTAGACCATCTGTTGATGGCGCCCTAGTCGCGGCCGGCCTCAGCGCGCATGTGAGGAAACAGCAAGACATCACGAATCGACGCAGAATCGGTGAACAGCATAACCAAGCGGTCCACGCCGACCCCTTCGCCGGCCGTTGGCGGCATCCCGTGCTCCAGTGCCCGGATATAATCGGCGTCGAAATCCATGGCCTCCTCGTCTCCAGCCTCCTTTGCCGCCAACTGTTTGCGAAAACGCTCCGCTTGATCCTCGGCATCGTTTAGCTCCGAAAACCCGTTGGCGATTTCGAGGCGCCCACCGACATACAATTCGAACCGATCGGCAACAAACAGATCATGATCATTGCGTCGTGAAAGCGGTGAGACCTCAACTGGATAGGCTGTAATAAAGGTCGGATCCTTGAGGTGTGATTCAACCGTGCTTTCGAAGATCTCAAGCTGGAGCTTGCCCAGGCCATACGTGTCCTTGAGTTCAATATCGAGATTCGCCGCAATCTTCCGCGCCCTATCGAGGGAATCTAAATCCTCTGGGTGAATATCGCGATTGAAGCGCAGAATCGCCTCCCTCACAGTCATGCACTCGAAGGGCCTGCCAAAATCATACTCGTTACCCTGGTAGGTCAGCTTGGTCGTGCCGAGGATATGCTGAGCTAATCCGCGCAACATGTCCTCCGTTAGTTTCATAAAATCACGGTAGTCAGCGTAGGCCTGATAGAACTCAAGCATGGTGAACTCGGGATTGTGGCGCGTTGACACACCTTCGTTGCGGAAGTTGCGGTTGATCTCATAGACGCGCTCAAACCCCCCGACGACTAGACGTTTGAGATACAGCTCCGGCGCCACGCGCAAAAAAAGCCCCATATCGAGCGCGTGGTGATGCGTCACGAAGGGGCGCGCCACAGCGCCCCCAGGGATCGCTTGCATCATCGGGGTTTCCACTTCGAGAAAGCCGCGCTCGTTCATAAACTCGCGGAGGTAGTGAATGATCGCGGTGCGCATGCGAAAGGTCCTACGCGCGACCTCGCTCATAATCAGGTCCAAGTACCGCTGGCGGTAGCGGGTCTCCTGATCGGCTAAGCCATGATATTTCTCGGGCAAGGGGCGCAGTGCTTTCGTGAGCAGGCGGATATCGTCCACCCTCACCGTGAGATCCCCCGTTTTCGTCCGGAAAATAGCCCCCTCCGCACCGAGAATGTCGCCGATATCCCACTTCTTAAAATCTTCATAGAGCCCCTCAGGGAGGGTACCGGGTTGCAGAAACAACTGAATCTGGCCCGACATATCCTGCAGATGGGCGAAACTGGCCTTACCCATGATGCGACGCGTCATCATACGTCCCGCAACTTTGACCCGTACCGGATTCGCCTCCAGCGTCGCATTGTCCTTACGCTCGTATTCCGCCTGTAGCTCAGCCGCCATGACGTTGCGCCGGAAATCGGTGGGAAACGGCTGGCCCCGTTTGCGCAGCTCCGCCAGCTTGCGGCGGCGCTCGGCAATCTGTTCTTGTTCTTCGTCCCGGTCGATCATGTTTTCTTTCAAAAACAAAAAGATATTTTTATTTTTGTATAAATCACTTTAAGTACCTAGACCGGCTCTAGACACCAGCCTTGAGACTGGCCTCCATGAAGCGGTCCAGATCTCCATCCAAAACAGCCGTGGTGTTACCGCTTTCCACCCCGGTACGCAGGTCTTTGATGCGAGACTGATCCAAGACGTACGAACGAATCTGGCTACCCCAGCTAATATCAGCTTTCGACTCTTCTAGTTTCTGTTGCTCCGCCCGGCGCTTTTGCATTTCGTGCTCGTATAGGCGTGATTTCAGCACCGCCATCGCCGAGGCCTTGTTCTTGTGCTGCGAACGATCGCTTTGGCACTGTACCACTATACCGGTCGACAAATGCGTAATGCGTACCGCCGAATCCGTACGGTTGACATGTTGACCACCCGCACCGCTCGCCCGGTAGGTATCGACCCGCAAATCCGCCGGCTTGATTTCGATTTCTATGCTTTCGTCCACTTCCGGATAAACAAACACCGACGCAAACGAGGTGTGTCGACGGTGGCCGGAATCGAACGGCGATTTGCGAACTAACCGATGAACCCCGGTTTCGGTACGCAAATAACCATAAGCATATTCTCCTGTGAACTTAACAGTCGCGCTCTTGATGCCCGCGACTTCGCCTTCGGAGACCTCTAAGAGTTCAGTCTGAAACCCGCGTCGCTCTCCCCAGCGCAGGTACATACGCAATAACATGTTTGCCCAATCCTGCGCCTCGGTCCCACCTGAGCCCGACTGGATGTCGATGAACGCATTGGCCGCATCCATCTCGCCAGAAAACATGCGGCGGAATTCCAGATCGGCTAGCTGTTCTTCCAGCTGATTCAAGTCGCTCGCGATAGCGTCGATCACGTCGGCATCCTTTTCTTCGCGCGCGAGTTCGAGCAATTCACCAACCTCGGTCAGCCCTGTATCGAGCCGGGACAGGGCGCCCACCTCTCCTTCCAAGCGAGCGCGCTCACGCCCGAGCTCCTGTGCTCGTTGCGGATCGCTCCAACTTTCGGGTTTCTCGAATTCGTGCTGAAGCTCGGTCAAACGCTTTCGTTTGGCCGTGTAGTCAAAGGTACCCCCTTAAGCTGTGGGAGCGTTCCTGCAGATCATTGAGTTTCTGAACAAGGGGATTGAGTTCTTCCATGGCGAACCGCAATATAATGACCAATGTGCAGAAAGAATACCGCAAATTTAGGGCGATTTCACGGAACTGTGGTGCTCGCGCGCTTTGCGTTCCGCTGGTTGTGCTGGGCACGCGAATAAGATCGATGACTGGCACATCTTTAAAGATGAGAAATCAACACAATCTAACGGAGCACGTACCCATGGCACGCAACGTAACCAAGAGCGACGCAGAATGGAGAGAACAACTCACGCCGGAGCAGTATGAGGTAACCCGCCGAAAAGGCACAGAACGGCCGTTTACCGGCCAGTACCATGATTGCAAGGACAAAGGTATCTACACATGCGTATGCTGTGGCACCGAACTCTTCAGCTCAGAAAGCAAATACGATTCGGGAACGGGCTGGCCGAGCTTTTGGGCGCCGATTAGTGCAGACAAAATTGACACGGAGGAAGACACCAGCCTATTCATGCGTCGAACCGAGGTCTTGTGCAAAGACTGCGGCGCCCATCTGGGCCACGTTTTTCCTGACGGCCCCAAACCAACCGCACAGCGCTACTGCATCAACTCTGCTGCGCTAAAACTAAACACCTCCTAGCGCCTCCCCCTCCCCCTGTCCCTCTCCCACAAGGGGAGGGGGAACCTATATCTTAATTCAGGCTACGCGCCCAACAGCGCTAGCCGGACAACAAACGTTGACAATGACCTGTTCCCTCCCCGCTTGCCGGGGAGGCTAAGGAAGAATCTTATTCCCTCCCCCACTTGTTGGGGGAGGGTTAGGGTGGGGGGGGATCTCAACTACCGGCCTCTCCGCGTATTTCGGGAAAGAATACCTCCTTCCAGTTAACCGGTACCCGCTTGATCTGTCCTGTCCTGTACAAGAATTTGGCGTATTTCATGATATTCAGTGGCACAACGGTGAACTCGACGTGCGGCTGGCTGAGAACTTTCGTTACAAATTCCGGCGATAGCCCGGAGTTGGCTTGTTGGATGTAAACCTCCGCCGCGTAACCATAGTCCTTTTTCAGGATAGTCATCGCTTCCTTGAGGGCGCCGTAGATAGTATCAAACGTTTTAGGGTTCGCAGCCCGAAACTGAGATCTGGTCCACATCACCGTGAAAGTAGCAGGGCCGCCTAACACGTCGTAAGAGCTCAGTACTCTGTTTATGTTCGGATCACTCAACTCCTGATACTGGAAAGGTGGGCTGGTCAGGTGGGCAGTTATATTCGACTTACCAGCCAGCAAGGCTTCACGCGCATTGGGATGCGCCATAGACACGGTGAGCTTGTCGAGTTTTGCATAGTTTTCTTGACCAAAAACTTGTTCCGCCGCCATCTGTAGGATTACTGCCTGAATCGACTTCTTCACGGCAGGAAGCGCGATACGATCATCGTCCGTAAAGTCCTTGATAGTCTTTACGTTCGGGTTACGAGTATTCAGATATAATGGCATTGAACTCAGCGCGGCAACTCCTTTGACAGCAGCTCGCTCCCTCGTTTCGTCCCAAAGTCTAAGCAGTGGGACCACGCCGCCTGAGGCAATGTCCAACAATCCGGCCCTCAGTGCATCATTCATCACCTTGCCAGAAGGATATAAGTTCCATACCACCCGTACGTTGCCCAGCCTGGCCATGGTAGTGTGCTTCTCGATGAGCCTGTGTTGCCTCATAATCATCATGGGAAGATAAGCAACACCGTACTGCTGTGCTATCCGCACTACCTGGGTTTCCTTGCCTTCCGGCTCAGCGCCGAGTTTGCGGCTGGGTTGAAGTTCTATGCCGAGCTGAGCGAAAGCTAGGTTGTTACTTGCAAAGAACGACAAACATGCGCCCACGACAATGAAAGCTACTCTACAAAGGGTCAACCTCGATGTACGCGATAGCACCATATGGTTTCTCTCAATCCATGCAATTCAATTCTTGCAAAGCGTCGACTCGCTCTTTCGTGACATCTTGACCAACTCTGCTCCAGACTCAGAGGTCGGTCTTTCTTTCCTCCCCTTTTTTCTCAGGGAGGGCGAGCGAGGGGTCACCCCGTAGCAACAGGTCGCTTGCTGTCCCTAATCCACTCGCTCCAGCTGCCTGCGTAGAGCTTCGCACCCGGCAGCCCCGCGTGCTCCATCGCCAAAATATTGTGGCACGCTGTGACGCCCGAACCGCAGGTAGCTATTACCCGTTCGGGACCAACGCCTTTAAGCTCGGCGATAAACTGTTGACGCAGGTCCATCGGCGGTAACAAACAGCCGGATCGATCTAAATTACTTTGTAACGGACGATTTGCAGACCCAGGAATGTGGCCTGCAACTTTATCGAGTGGCTCGACCTCACCCCGAAACCGCTCTACGTCGCGCGTATCGATCAGTAAGTATCCACCGTGCTCAGCGACTTCTTCAACAAAACCTGTGTTCACCCATAGGCTGTCATCTCGACGTGACTGAAACACCGTTGGAGTAATTTTCGGTTCTTCGGTATTTACTGGACGCCCTTCGCGTTGCCATTTAGGCAAGCCGCCGTCAAGCAACGCGACGGTCTTATGCCCGAACCAGCGCAGTAACCACCATAGGCGAGTCGCTATAGCGCCACCCATATTATCGTAAACGACTACCTGTTTGTGTTCATCCACACCCCATTGTCCCAACTTGCGCGCGAGCACCTCCAGATCGGGCAACGGATGACGGCCACTCGTAGGGGTAATCGGCGATGACAGGTCTTCATCGAGATGTGCGTATCGAGCGTTCGGGATATGCCCCTGCACGTACGTACGCTGCCCGGCCGCGACGTCGTTCAGATTAAAGCGGCAATCGAAGATCACCCATTGCGGGTCATCAAGATGAGCAGCTAATGTTTGCGTGTCCACTAGTGTAGTGAAAGACATAGCCCATATGCTGGATTCAAAACGAAATTATTGATTCTTGCGCTTCGCTAGAAGTTCGTATGCCAGTTTCTCAATTCTTTCTCCGTTTTCGAGTTTGCTGCGCCAATCCATCGGAATCGCGTCAATACCCAAATACGCACCACTAATAGCGCCCGCCATCGCGCCCATGGTATCACGGTCACCACCGTGCAGTATCGCTGCATATAGGCATTGCGCGTATTCATCAGGGTGGCGCAAAAAACAATACAACGCAAACGGCATCGACTCCTGCACAGCGATACTGAGACCAAGTCTGCGTGCCGCCTCGGGCGGCGGTGTGTTGTCCAAAATTAGTCGCTGTACAGCTTCGAGCTTACTGCGGATCGCCGCTGTACGCGCAAACACAATAAGATCCTGCATGAACACCTGCACGTCAAGCGCCCGGTCGTGCTCTAGCAAACTCGCCCGAGCGATTGCCCGCGCCTGAATTGCGGCCCCGTCTACGCCGATCGGATGCGTGTGTGTAACCAAAGCTGACGCCTCAGCCTTTTGATACAGGACGTCGGAATCACAGAAGAACAACGCCAGCGGCGCAATGCGCATGGCCGCCCCGTTACCAAACGAACCTTGCTCGCCGTAAAGCTCCCGCGCAGCCGCCTCATAGGAAATTCCGCCCGCAGCAACCCGCGCGAAAATCGCCGGTGGCCCTGGACCATAGCCGCGCCACGGTTCACGCGTGAAATGCGCACGGAACGTGTCGCCTAGCTGTTGCGACTTTACATCCCCTGTCGTCGCGAGGGTCTCCGCCAAAGCAATGGCCATGGCCGTGTCATCCGTGTAGGTCAACGTGCCCAGCTGCTCGATCCGGGTAAGCAGGCGATCCCTGCGCCCGTAGCGGAACGCCAGCTCGCCGATGGCGTCGCCGAGCGCACTCCCGACCAGCGCTCCAGCGAATTTCACACTAAGATCCATATCATAAGTGCCTCCCGGTCACGCATTGCGATATTCGGGACTCGTCTGCTAGACAGACTATAATGTGCTTGAAACCTAAAAAAACGCGCCATATGTCGATGCATCTGTCGGGAACCGCTGACAGCAAAACCGTAATGCTATGGATACGGTGAACAAAAAGAAGCCATCCAATCGTCGTGTGGGTCAACGTCGCGTGGCCGAAGTGAAAGTCATGGTTACTGACGACCGCCTGGGGTTAACACGCTGTAAGCTGCGGGACATCAGCCTCGATGGCGCATTCATCGAGGCTGAGAATCTTAGTCTGTCCAAAAACGCCAATGTCGACCTCGTACTGCGAATTCGCTACGGCAATAAGCGCAAGCATTGCCGTGTGCCCGCTACGGTCCTGCGCGTTACTGACAATGGTGCGGCACTCGCTTTCAGCAAACTCGACGAGCGGGTTTATCGCACGCTCTTCGACATCGTCTATCCTAGTTAGACGACCAAGCTACGCATCGGGCGACCCTAGAAAGCGCTTAGTCAGCCCGTCCTGCAATTCAGGTAAAATGCAGTTGACCCAGCCAGGCCTGGGCGCCAAAACAATTCCTCGATTCCCGTTTGCTGGTTTACAGGCAAACAGCAAGGAGCAAGGATGACTACTGACCGCCGCTTGGGGCCACGAAAAAAGATCGCACTAGAGGTCATGGTCAAGCATCGAAGGCTGGGCTTGCTGTCCTGCGAAACGCGCGACATCAGCCTAGACGGTGCTTACGTTGAAACACGCAATCTTGCCCTGCGAAAAAACGCGAAGGTTGATCTCGTATTAATGATTCCTGCCAAAGGAAAGACCCAACAGCACCGTATTGCAGCCAAGGTCGTTAGTGTCGAAAAGCATGGAGTCACATTCATCTTCCGCAATCTAGATGAAACCACGTACAGCGCCCTCGTCGACCTGCTCTACCCTGCAAAGTAGTCGGCTGCAAAATTACAGCCGTGGGTAAACCATGATGCCGTATCCTCAGCGACGTGGAGTTCTCGGCACACCTGCGCCTTGGGGACCCGATGGTCGAGCCGGACGCGCGGGTAAGGGGTGTGGGCGTGGTGTCGGTGCAACGCCACTACGGCGTTCCCTTAGCAGCGGTCGATCACCGACGATGATTGTCCTCTTCTCTATCGTAGTCGACCCTCCTGACGACCCTCGACCACCGGCTCCAGCCTCTGCCGGCACTTGATTATTTGAGGACGGCGATGGTTCCGGGAGAACAAACTCGGTTACGTTTTTATCAAGATCGATATGTTTTTCCTCGACCCGCGCGGCGGAATGTGGCGGTGGGGGAGTATCCTGATACGTAACATTACCCTCCTCATCCACCCATTTGTAAAGTTTGACGCCATGCACCATCGGTGAGAGCGCGCCGATAACCAACGCCATCACTAAGATCGATGCCCTCATTCCTCGTGCCGCCTCACCGCTACTGGATTGAGCCACTCGGCATGATAGCGCATTTCGATTCGCCGTGCTGCCGATTAACACCGTCGTCTAGCAAGCCTGTGCAAGTACGCTTATCCCCGATGGCGAACCAACAGAAAATCAAAAACCAGGTCAACGTACGCCCGGTTCAAACAGCGTGACGACGATAAGTCCGACAATCAGCCCAACGATCACTTGCAGCCATAGTGGGCCCCGGATCAACGCATCAAGCCAAAAAAAAGGGCTTATATCCGTAGATATAAACCCATATTCAGCGACGTGTGAGACGCTGAGTCATCCTTTTTATGTTTGTTGTTTATTCGCCTCTTTAATTGATTCTTGCACGAATTCGATGACCTCTGCCCCACTGATCCCTTTCAATCTTCCGGTATCGCGTCGAAAGTAACACCAACGGGCCCAAGCAAATCCGCCTTCCGCTATGTGCGGCTAGCGCTACCTCACTAGCGGTATTTCGCGGGCAAGCTCGAATTCGATAACTGCATTCATCTTATGTTCCAGCTGAAAATACCGTGCGACTTGTTTGCGCGATAGCACCTTTCTGAATTTCCTGGTGTATGATCGCTTAAGCTTGAGTTTTTCTCTCTCTATGCTCAAGAACTCGTCCAACAATTCTTGCGCCTTCTCGTCCGACAGGTTTCCGTAATGTTCGGCGTAGTCAATGATCATTTTGACACGTCTGTCATTTGCCTTCTTGAGCGCCGCTTGATAGTCGTCGTACACGGGCCAAAAGGCCTGGCTTTCGGACTCACTCAGGTCCATATTGAGCGCGACGATCGCCTTCTTCTCCGTTTGGATTATGGCGCGTGTGAGTTCGATCTCGTCAGCAACGGTTTGCGCGAACACTGAGGCGCTCATCATCATAGCAAACAAGCATACCGCAACTGATAACGTCCTTACGACTATCTTCATAATGTGCTCCTCGAGTTTCTGTTGTGTCACACTGAACTAGCGTGCCAAGACCGCTTCCACATAGGCGAGCGTTTGTGCCACCGGTGACACCGGCGTGATTTTGCCATAACCGAGG
>JBHIDJ010000076.1:0-14791 GCA_046760105.1 Acidiferrobacterales bacterium
ATGGCTAACCAAAGAATACGTATTCGCTTGAAGGCGTTCGATCATCGTCTGATCGACCGCTCTGCTATGGAAATCGTGGATACAGCGAAGCGCACGGGTGCGCTGGTGAAAGGTCCGATCCCGCTGCCGACTAAAATAGAACGTTTTACTCTGTTACGTTCGCCGCATACGGACAAGAAGTCACGTGATCAGTTCGAGATACGTACGCACAAACGCATCATGGACATCATGGATCCGACCGACAAGACCGTCGATGCGTTAATGAAGCTGGATCTCGCGGCCGGTGTGGATGTGGAGATAAAGCTGACTTAGCACAGCTGGTGATTAGTGGTTCGTGATTAGTATCAGTGACAGGTTAGGGATAAGCTACTACGAATTACCAGTCACTAGTTATCAGTCACGAGAAGGATATTGTTATGGCGCTTGGGCTGATTGGTCAAAAAGTGGGTATGACCCGCGTCTTTTCCGAAGACGGCACCATGATTCCGGTGACCGTGCTCGAGGTGACAGCTAACCGGGTGACGCAGGTCAAAGACGCGGGCCGCGATGGTTATCGCGCCGTACAGGTGACAACCGGTTCACGTCGTCCGCGTCGTGTCAACAAGCCGGCAGCGGGACATTTCGCCAAAGCAGGGGTAGAACCTGGGCGCGGGCTGTGGGAGTTTCGCCTGGCGCCGGGTGAAGGTGAGGAGCTTAAACCGGGCACCGAGATCAACGTAGATATCTTCACCGTCGGTCAGAAGGTCGACGTGCAGGGAATTACCATTGGCAAGGGCTTCGCTGGCGTCATGAAGCGCCATGGTTTCCGTGGTGGGCGTGCAACTCATGGTAACTCGTTGGCGCATCGCGCTGGCGGGTCGATTGGCCAACGCACATCACCGGGTCGTGTATTCCCAGGCAGGAAGATGGCCGGACATCTGGGTAACGTGAAGCGTACACAACAAAACCTCGAGGTTGTGCGTGTTGATGCGGAACGTAATGTGCTCTTGGTCAAAGGGGCGATACCTGGATACAAGGGCGGTAGTGTGATGATTCGTCCCGCGGCCAAGGCCAAGAGCGCTGATTGAGGACTGCCGCCTTGAAACTCAGTGTCATCAGTCAGTCCGCACCCGAGACGAAAACGGAGATCCAGGTAGCCGACGCGGTTTTCGCGTCGAACTTTAACGAGCCGCTCGTACACCAGGTTGTTATGGCCTACCAGGCGGGAGGGCGACAGGGAACCCGGGCCCAAAAGAATCGCTCGGCGGTGCGCGGTGGGGGAGCTAAACCTTGGCGGCAAAAAGGGACTGGCCACGCGCGTGCCGGCACCATTCGCAGCCCCTTGTGGCGCGGTGGTGGCAGGGTGTTTCCTGCCGCTACCCACGATTTCTCGCAGAAGGTGAACAAGAAGATGCGGCGGGGAGCGCTGCGCGCGATTCTTTCGGAGCTCGTTCGCCAGGAGCGATTACTGGCGGTTGACGAGTTTACGGTGGAGGCACCCAAGACGAAACTGCTTGCGGAGAAGCTAAACAAACTGGGCGTTCAAGACGCGCTCATTGTGACGGAAGACATGGACGAGAAGTTGCACCTGTCGGCGCGGAACTTACCCAAGGTACGCGTTTGCGATGCCAGTCATATGGATCCAGTGAGCTTGCTGCGACACGACAAGGTCATAATGACGGTGGGTGCGGTCAAGCATTTCGAGGAGCGACTGCGATGAACGAAGAGCTGCTCTACCAGGTAATCCTGTCGCCCTACGTCTCAGAAAAGAGCACGCGGGTAGCTGAGAAGCATAGGCAGTTTGTGTTCGAAGTACGCCGTGATGCCACTAAGCCCATTATCAAGCAAGCGGTTGAAAAGATGTTCAACGTAAAGGTTGACGATGTGACTGTGCTGAGCGTCAAGGGCAAGAGCAAGACGTTTGGTCGCCGGGCAGGGCGGCGGCGTAGCAGCAAGAAAGCGTACGTGCGTCTACAGCCAGGTTTCGATATCGACTTTCTTGGCGCCCCGCGATGAGGTGAATGTGACGTGGCAGTGATTAAGGTAAAACCGACTTCTCCCGGTCGTCGTGGGATGGCCAAGGTGGTTAATGCGGAACTGCACAAGGGCGACCCTTACGGGCCGTTGTTGCGCAACAAGTCAAGGATCCACGGCCGCAACAACCATGGGCGCATTACTGTACGCCATCGGGGTGGTGGACACAAACGTCACTACCGGATTATTGACTTTAAGCGTAACAACGACGGTATTCCCGGAAGAGTGGAGCGACTTGAATACGATCCCAACCGTAGCGCCAATGTAGCGTTGGTCTTGTATGCCAACGGTGAGCGCCGCTACATCATTGCGCCAAACGGCGTAAGGCCGGGCAGTGAAGTGGTGTCCGGGGCGGATGCGCCCATCAAACCGGGCAACGCGCTGCCGCTGCGCAATATCCCGATCGGCAGTGTTATCCATTGTATCGAATTGAAGCCCGGCAAAGGCGCGCAGCTGGGACGCAGTGCGGGCGCAGCGATCCAACTGGTGGCGCGCGAGGGCAGCTATGCGCAACTGCGTCTGCGTTCCGGTGAGGTCCGCAAAGTGCACATCGATTGTCGAGCGACGCTCGGTGAAGTCGGTAACGCTGAGCATTCATTGCGCAAGCTCGGTAAGGCGGGGGCAAAACGGTGGCGCGGCATACGCCCGACAGTGCGGGGCGTGGCAATGAACCCAGTCGATCACCCGCACGGCGGTGGCGAGGGGCGAAGCTCCGGGGGTCGGCATCCGGTGACACCATGGGGTGTTCCCACGAAGGGCCATAAGACGCGTATCAATAAGCGAACCGATCCCATGATCATCCGGCGCCGGAGCCGTAAGCGATGAGGGAGTTTTAGGTCATGCCGCGCTCCGTAAAGAAGGGACCATTTGTCGACCACCATCTGGCGAAAAAGGTCGAACAAGCCCATGTTAGCGGCAGCAAGCGGCCCATCAAGACGTGGTCAAGACGCTCTACCATCACGCCGGATTTCGTTGGCCTGACCATTGCCGTACATAACGGACGTCAGCACGTGCCGATACTGATCACAGAGAACATGGTTGGCCATAAACTCGGCGAATTCGCCGCGACTCGCACGTTTAAGGGCCATTCCGGGGACAAAAAAGTAGCAGCAAAATCGTGATGCAAGCGACGGCGATACTAAAGTACATTCGTCTATCACCGCAGAAGGGCCGGTTGGTGGCCGACCAGATTCGCGGTTTGCCGGTTGCACAGGCCCTGGAGGTCCTGCAGTTCAGCAACAAGAAAGCGGCACGACCACTTCGCAAAGCACTGGAGTCAGCGATCGCCAATGCGGAGCACAACGAGGGCGCTGATGTTGATGAGCTAAGGGTGGCAAACGTCTGTGTCGATCACGGACCCACTATGAAGCGTTGGCGGGCGCGCGCAAAAGGACGCGTTGCGCGCCTTAAGAAACGCACGAGCCATATCGCTGTTACCGTATCAGATCAACAGAAGGCGGCTGCGACACAACCGCCAGCCCGCAAAGCGGCAGACGAGGAGGACTAATGGGTCAAAAGGCGATTCCAACCGGGCTGCGTCTCGGGATCATTAACGATTGGACAGCTAAGTGGTATTCGGGCAGCAAGACCTATGCCGAGAATCTCAACTCGGACATACTGCTTCGTGCCTCTATCAAAAAGAAGCTTGCGAATGCGGCTGTAAGCAAGATCATCATCCAGCGGCCTGCACAAAACATAAATATAACCATATACACAGCCCGACCTGGAATAGTAATCGGCAAAAAAGGTGAGGATATTGAAAACCTCCGCAGGGAGCTCACAAAGCTCGCCAAGCAGCCAGTACACCTGGCAGTAGAAGAGATACGGAAACCAGAGCTTGATGCACAATTGGTAGCGGAAAGTGTCTGTCAACAGCTGGAGAAACGCATTATGTTTCGCCGGGCGATGAAACGCGCTGTCACTAATGCGATGCGGCTGCGTGCCCAAGGCATCAAGATCATGGTCGCCGGACGTTTGAATGGTGCTGAGATCGCCCGCACCGAGTGGTACCGCGAGGGGCGCGTACCACTGCATACTTTACGTGCGGATATCGATTACGGTTTTGCCGAAGCCTATACGACCTACGGTGTTATCGGCGTAAAGGTGTGGATATTTAAGGGTGAGATCTTCGATCGCGAGGAAGAAGCAGAGGCGGAAGCGCTTAAGCAGGCAACTGCCCAATAAGTCAGATGTTACAACCAAAGAGAACCAAGTGGCGCAAGCAGCAAAAAGGTCGTAACCGGGGTTTGGCCACGCGTGGCAATAAGGTCAGCTTCGGCGATTATGGCCTGAAGGCGACCACTCGTGGACGTTTGACGGCGCGGCAGATAGAGGCTGGTCGCCGCGCGCTGACACGTTATATTAAACGCGGTGGCCGCGTGTGGATACGTGTCTTTCCCGACAAGCCCGTGTCGAAGAAGCCACTTGAGGTACGAATGGGCAAGGGCAAAGGTAACCCCGAATTCTGGGTCGCGTTGGTTAAACCAGGAACCGTCATCTACGAGATGGGGGGGATAGGCGAGGAGCAGGCGCGTGAAGCATTCCGGCGCGCGGGGGCCAAGCTCTGCGTCGGAACCACTTTTGTTGCTAGGCAGATTGTGTCATGAAAGCGAAGGATATCCGCTCCATGGATGACGCAGCTGTAAAAAAAGAGCTACACGAGCTCTTGCGTGAGCAGTTCAATCTTCGCATGCAAAGGGCCACCGGCCAGCTGGCCAATACAGCGCGCCTGGCTGAAGTGCGTCGCGACATCGCCTGTATACGTACCGTGATGACTGAAAAACACCGTACGGGTAAACCGGCATGATTGAAAAAACAAAGACCACGCGTTCACTGACCGGGCGCGTCGTCGGCAACAAAATGGATAAAACCATCACAGTCGCTATTGAGCGTACTGTGCAGCACCCGCTGTATCGCAAATACGTCAGGCGCAGGACCAAATTACATGCGCACGACGAAAACAACGAGTGCGACGAAGGCGATCTGGTGGTGGTGGAAGAGTGTCGGCCGCTTTCCAAGAGCAAGAGTTGGCGGTTGGTCAGGGTAGTGGAAAAAGCAGTGGAAGTCTGACTGGAGCCCAGGCGATGATCCAGATGCAGAGCGTGTTGTCAGTGGCTGACAACAGCGGCGCCAAGAAAGTGAAATGCATCAAGGTGCTCGGTGGCTCCCAACGCCGCTACGCGGGGATTGGCGATGTCGTCAAGGTTAGTGTAAAGGAAGCAATACCACGCGGACGTGTTAAAAAAGGTGACATCTATGATGCGGTTATCGTGCGTTCGCGCAAAGGCGTACGGCGCAGCGACGGTTCGGTGATCCGCTTTGACAACAATGCTGCTGTACTGCTTACGCCGCAACGGGAACCCGTTGGCACACGCATCTTTGGACCTGTGACGCGGGAACTGCGTACACAGAATTTCATGCGAATCATATCGCTCGCACCGGAGGTGCTCTAAGCGGAGAACGTCATGCGCAAGATTCGAAAAGGCGATCAGGTCGTCATACGAGCTGGAAAGGAGAAGGGAAAGCAGGGTAGGGTACTTCGTATACTGCCCGACAATCGCGTGCTCGTAGAAAACGTGAATATCGTTAAGAAGCATACACGCCCAAATCCGAACAAGGGTGTCACGGGAGGCATAATCGACAAGGAGGCGCCAATACACATTTCTAATGTCGCCCTATATAACCCCGCCAGCGGCAAAGGCGAACGCGTTGGGTTTAAGACTCTTGAGGACGAGAGAAAAGTACGCTATTTCAAGGGTACCGGCGAAGTAGCGGACGTCTAGTATCGCCTGGGCTTAAGCGATGACAAGACTGCATGAACATTATCAGAAGTTTGTAGTACCGGAACTGATGAAAAGATTCAGGTACGAAAACATCATGCAAGTACCGCGCATCACCAAAATCACCTTGAACATGGGTGTGGGTGAAGCCATGGCAGACAAGAAGGCGATTGAGAGCGCATTGACGGACATGGAGAAGATCAGTGGCCAGAAGCCAGTAGCGACGCGGGCGCGCAAATCGGTGGCTAACTTCAAGGTGCGCGCCGGTTGGCTCGTCGGTTGCAAAGTTACGCTGCGCCGCGCCCGTATGTATGAGTTCTTGGATCGCCTGATTCAGGTCGCAATTCCGCGTGTCCGTGACTTCCGCGGGCTGTCACCGCGAGCATTCGATGGCCGTGGAAATTATTCTATAGGTGTGCGGGAACAAATTGTTTTTCCGGAAATAGATTACGACAAAATCGATGCCATCCGTGGCATGGACATCACCATTACCACGAGCGCCAAGAGCGATGAAGAGGCACGCGCGTTGCTGGATGTGTTCAACTTTCCAATCAGGAGCTAAGCGAAAAACATGGCCAAGAAATCCATGATTGCCCGTGACAAGAGGCGTACAGCCTTGGTGGCGAAGTACGCTAAACGACGTGCCGAGCTCCGGGCTAAGATGAAAAACTTAACGCTATCCGAGGACGAGCGGATGCAGGTGCAGATAGCGCTTCAGAAGCTTCCACGCGACTCAAGTGCGAGCCGGAGGCGCAATCGCTGCCGTCTGACCGGGCGCCCGCGTGGTTACTACCGAAAGTTTGGGCTGGCGCGTAACAAACTACGCGATTTAATGATGCGTGGTGAGGTGCCGGGGGTGGTGAAGGCGAGTTGGTGAACTTAGTAGCAAGGGTGAAGTAGCAAGTAGCAAGGTAAGCGTATGAGTGGGAGTTGCCATGAAGTGTCTTGTTACCCTTGCTACTTGTTACTTGATACTGGGGTTTAAGATTTATGATGACCGATCCTATTGCCGATATGCTCACGCGTATCCGTAACGCGCAGAAGGGCGGAAGGGTAAGTGTGCTGATGCCGGCGTCAAGAACGAAGCGCGCAATCGCGCAGGTCTTGCGAGACGAGGGCTATGTGGAGCGTTTTGTAGAACAAAGCGTCGACGACAAGCCCATAATCGAGATATTCCTTAAGTACTACGCGGGCCGGCCGGTTATTGAGAAGATACAACGCATCAGCAGACCGGGTTGTCGTGAGTATTGCGGCAAGGATGAGCTGCCACGTGTCTCCGGCGGACTCGGCATGGCCATCATTTCAACTTCCCGCGGAATCATGTCCGACCGTACAGCGCGTAAATCGGGGATCGGTGGGGAAGTTTTGTGTATTGTCTCCTAGCGAAACGAGAAGATGTCAAGGATCGCGAAAAGTCCGGTAGCAATCCCCAAAGGCGTTGAAGTCAAAGTCGACGGCAGGTGGGTGAGCGTGAAAGGCCCGAAGGGGCAGTTGGATTTTGACGTGCACCCATTAGTAGACGTGTCGCAGGAGGATGATCAATTGCGCTTTGAGACATCCGCAAACTCTACGTTTGCCCGGGCGATGTCAGGCACCATGCGCTCGCTTGTGAGCAATATGGTCATGGGCGTCAGCATGGGGTTTGAAAAGAAATTGACCATAGTCGGCGTTGGCTATCGTGCCGCGGTTCAAGGCAAGAATCTCAATGTGACGGCGGGATTCTCGAACCCCGTTGTTTATCCCATCCCCGAGGGGATTACCATTGAGACACCTAGTCAGACGGAGGTCGTTGTGAAGGGCGCCGACAAGCAAAAGGTCGGGCAAGTAGCGGCAGAGATTCGCGCCTTCCGCCCACCGGAACCGTATAAGGGCAAAGGAATAAGGTACGCGGACGAACACGTCGCGCGCAAAGAGGCGAAGAAGAAGTAGTGACAAGAGTATGGACAAGGTGACACGACGTAGGCGCCGGGCGCAGCGATTGCGTGCAAAGATCGCTACACTGCAGCGAGAACGCTTGTGCGTACATCGTACGCCCAGGCACATTTACGCGCAGATTATCGATGCCGCTGCTGGCAAGGTGCTGGTGAGTGCATCGACCTTGGAGCCCACTGTGCGTAAGGAAATCAAGAATGGGGGCAATGTCGCCGCCGCCAGTGCTATCGGTAGGCGCATTGCTGAGAAAGCCAAGCAAGCCGGTGTTTCGCGAGTCGCGTTTGATCGATCGGGCTTTAAGTATCATGGACGTATAAAGGCGCTTGCGGATGCGGCGCGCGAGAACGGCCTGACATTTTGAGGTTAGGAGAATGGCGGGATTGGACGTCCGCGGACGAACTGACAATCTACAAGAGAAGCTCATCGCTATTAAACGCGTCGCCAAGGTGGTAAAGGGCGGAAGGTTGTTTGGTTTCTCTGCGCTTACGGTTGTTGGTGACGGTGATGGCGGTGTGGGTGTTGGACGTGGCAAAGCCCGCGAGGTGCCGGTTGCCGTGCAAAAGGCGATGGAGAATGCGCGTCGCAACATGGTCAAGATAAGTCTCAAGGGACCCACCCTGCACCACGCGGTGGTTGCTCGACACGGTGCGGCGCGCGTAGTCATGAAACCGGCGTCGCAGGGGACAGGAATTATTGCTGGCGGTGCGATGCGAGCCGTGTTCGAAGTGGCGGGTGTGCAGGATGTACTGGCGAAGTGCATCGGTTCGAGAAACCCCGTTAACGTAGTGCGTGCTACCGTGAAGGGGTTGTTATCCACGCACAGCCCGGCAGAGGTCGCCGCTAAGCGTGGCAAGAACGTTGAGGAACTCACTGGCTAGCACGGATTTCGTATGGCGGCGAAGAAACTGCGGGTCACACTAGTGCGCAGTCCGATCGGAACCGGGCGCCGCCACATGGCGTGCGTAAGAGGATTGGGACTGCGCCGCATACGCCAGATGGTAGAGCTCGACGACACACCGGCCGTGCGCGGAATGATTGATAAGGTCGCGTATCTCGTCAAATGCGAGGAGATCTCATAATGCGTCTCAACACGCTGAAGCCTGCGACGGGAAGCCGATTTGCGCGCAAGCGTGTAGGTCGCGGCATTGGTTCAGGTCTGGGTAAGACAGCTGGTCGCGGACATAAAGGTCAAAAGTCGCGTGCAGGCAGCTCGAAGAAGGTGGGCTTTGAAGGTGGGCAAATGCCGTTGCAGCGCCGGCTACCAAAGCGTGGTTTCACATCCCCCATGCGGGGCGACACCGCCGAGGTTCGTTTACATGAGCTCAATAAGATCGACGCTGGGGTCATCGATTTGGCTGCCCTGAAAAAGGCGCATATTATCTCGCGTAACGCCAAGCGGGCCAAAGTCTTCCTGTCAGGAAAGCTTGAGAAAGCGGTGACACTCAAGGGCGTTTCCGCGACCAAGGGCGCCACGGCCGCGATTAAAGAGGCGGGCGGTAAGCTCGAGGACTGATGGCGAGATACACCACACGCGACGCGACTGGGTTTGCCGCTCTTGGGAAACTGACGGACCTCCGGCAACGGATCCTGTTTGTCTTAGGTGCACTTGTTGTTTACCGGGTCGGCACCTATATCCCGGTTCCCGGTATCAATGCCGAGGCGCTGGCCGAGCTGTTCAGCGGCACCCAGGGTTCGATCGTCGGGCTCTTTAACATGTTCTCCGGCGGCGCGCTGGAACGCTTCTCGGTGTTTGCCCTGGGCATCATGCCCTACATCTCGGCGTCGATCATCATGCAGTTAATGACGGCCGTCGTACCCAAGCTTGAGCAGCTGAAAAAAGAAGGTGAGTCCGGTCGTCGCAAGATCACGCAGTACACACGGCGGTTCACAGTGGTGCTGGCGTCGTTTCAGGCCTTAGGGATCGCCGTCGCGCTCGAGAGCCAGCGGGTGGCCGGAGGCGTCCCGGTCGTAATCGAAGCGGGCATCGGTTTCAAACTGGTGACGTTGATCACCCTGGTGACGGGCACCATGTTTCTGGTGTGGCTTGGCGAGCAAATCACGGAGCGCGGCATCGGTAATGGGATTTCGTTGATTATTTTCGCGGGCATCGTGGCGGGGTTACCGAGCGCGATCGGAAATACGCTAGAGCTGGTGGGTCGCGGGACATTTCAGCCGCTGTTTGCGTTAATGTTGTTTGCCATCACCATGATGGTTACTGCATTTGTCGTGTATGTTGAACGGGGACAACGGCGCATCACGGTGAACTACGCCAAGCGCCAGCATGGTCGACGGCTTATGGCCGGTCAAAGTAGTCATTTACCCCTTAAGGTAAACATGGCGGGGGTTATCCCGCCGATTTTCGCCTCGAGTATCATTCTTTTTCCGGCAACCATTGGCACATGGTTCGGCGGCGCACAGGGTATGCAGTGGCTGCAGGATATTGCGACCACCTTAGCGCCGGGGAACCTCCTTTATGTAGCGCTGTACGCGAGCGCCATCATATTTTTCTGTTTTTTCTACACGGCGATTATCTTCAACCCAAAGGAGACCGCCGAGAATCTTAAGAAATCAGGAGCCTTTGTGCCCGGGATACGCCCCGGCGATCAGACGGCGCGCTACATCGATAGTGTGATGTCACGTTTGACTCTAGCGGGCGCGATTTATGTCACTTCGGTCTGCTTGTTGCCGGAGTTCATGATTGTTAAATGGAACGTACCGTTCTATTTTGGCGGTACATCTCTACTCATTATCGTAGTTGTCTGTATGGATTTCATGGCACAGGTACAGGCGCACCTCATGTCGCGCCAGTATGAGAGCCTGATGCGCAAGGCTAGTTTGACAGGTGGTATGGGTCTTCCACGTTGACGCGTTGCTGTGTGTCAACTATTAACGAGGTAATGAGTGATGAAAGTGAGGGCTTCGGTAAAAAAGCTTTGTCGGAATTGCAAGCTCGTACGGCGGAGGCGTGTGGTGCGGGTTATCTGCTCGGACCCGACACACAAGCAGCGACAGGGATGAATACAGATACAAGGGTCGAGAAACAAGATACAGGTAAATGCTGGCCGCTAGCCGACCTTAGTATCTTGAATCTTGTATCTTGGAACTAGAAGCGTTTGATTTGCAAAGGTTAAATCGTTAGAATGCCCCACTTTTTGGTGGGCTGACAGGAATCGACTAATGGCCAGAATTGCAGGAATAAACATCCCGAATCACAAGCACATCGATATTGCTTTGACCTCGATTTACGGTGTCGGTCGTTCCCGTGGGCGGGAGATCTGCGCGAGCGCGGATGTAACGGTATCCACCAAGGTCAAGGATCTGACTGAGGCGGAGGTACAAAAGCTACGCAACGAAGTCAGCAAGTACGTGCTTGAAGGTGACCTAAGGCGACAGATCGCAATGAACATCAAGCGCCTTATGGACCTCGGTATGTATCGGGGGTTGCGCCATCGCCGCGGCCTGCCGGTGCGCGGTCAGCGCACGCAAACCAACGCGCGTACACGCAAAGGGCCGCGTCGGGCAATAATGAGGAAGCAGACTTAGATCTATGGCAGCGCCGAGGACGTCAGGTAAGGCTAAAAAGCGCGTCAAGAAGAACGTGGCCGAGGCCATCGCGCACGTTCACGCATCGTTCAATAACACGATCATTACCATCAGCGACCGGCAAGGCAATGTGCTTACCTGGGCAACCTCAGGGGGCTCTGGCTTTCGCGGCTCGCGAAAGAGCACACCGTTTGCTGCGCAGGTGGCGGCAAGAAAGGCCGGCGAGGCCGCGCAGGAGTTCGGCGTGAAAGCACTGGAGATTCGCGTAAGGGGCCCGGGCCCAGGTCGTGAGTCGGCTGTACGCGCGCTGAATAATCTGGGATTCGAGATAAACAACATCATTGATGTTACTCCGATTCCGCACAACGGTTGTCGTCCGGCCAAGCGGCGCCGTGTCTAGGGATTACAATGGCACGTTATACTGACGCAAAATGTCGTCTTTGCAGACGCGAAGGCGGTAAGTTGTTTCTAAAAGGAGAAAAGTGCTTAACCGATCGGTGCCCGGTTGAGAAGCGTACCTATCCGCCCGGTCAGCACGCGCGTCGTAGGTCGCGGATCTCCGATTACGGTAGGCAGCTGCGCGAAAAGCAGAAGTTACGTCGCATTTATGGCATCCTGGAACGGCAGTTTTCGAACTACTATGTCGAAGCCGACCAACGCCGGGGTTCCACCGGCGAGAATCTGCTGCGGCTTCTAGAGTCCCGCCTCGACAACGTCGTGTACCGCATGGGTTTCAGTTTGTCGCGCGCCGAGGCACGGCAGCTCGTGAGCCATAACTCAATCCTGGTGAACGACAAGCGAGTCAATATTGCGTCGTTTCAGGTTAGGCCAAGCGATACGATTGAGGTCACCGCGAAAGCGAAAAACGAGCTGCGCATCAAAGCAGCGCTGGAAGCCACTGAACAACGCGGGTTTCCAGAGTGGCTGGACGTGGACCCGAAGACCTTGAAAGGGGTCTTTAAGGCTGCGCCCGACCGCAGTGAGTTGCCTTCGGAGATCAACGAAAGTCTTGTTGTGGCGCTTTACTCCAAGTAACCGGCAAGGACCAAGCGAGGATAGATTATGCAAAGCTCTGCAACCGAGTTTCTCAGACCCCGTCTCGTAGACATGCAAGCGCTGGGTCCCACCCACGCGAAAATCACGCTCGAACCACTCGAGCGCGGATTTGGACACACGTTGGGAAATGCCCTGCGCCGCATCCTGCTATCGTCAATGCCTGGTTCCGCAATAACCGAGGTCAAGATTGACGGCGTGTTGCATGAGTACTCTACCATGGAGGGTGTACAGGAGGATGTCATCGAAATACTTCTGAACCTCAAGTCGCTCGCTTTACGTATGCACGGTCGCGAGCAAGCCACGTTGAGGCTAAGCAAGAGCGGACCGGGTACGGTAACGGCGGGTGACATCACCCTCGACCACGACATCGAGATAGTCGATCCCAATCATCATATCGCCACGCTTACCAAAGGTGGCTCGTTGCAACTGGAGTTGACCGTTACGCGCGGCAGGGGATACGAGCCGGTGACGGCACGTGACAGTGAGGAGAGTCGCGCCATCGGCGTGATGCAACTGGACGCCTCGTATAGTCCCGTTCGCCGGGTATCGTATACGGTGGAGAACGCCCGTGTCGAACAGCGAACCGACCTGGATAAGCTCATTCTCGACATCGAGACCAACGGTTCCATTGACCCGGAAGAGGCCGTACGGCGCGCCGCAAACATCTTGCAGGAACAGATATCGATTTTTGTGGATTTGAAGAGCCCGACAGCCGAGGAGGAGCAGAAGAAAGAGCCCGAAATGGATCCGCTGCTGCTGCGTCCTGTCGATGATCTGGAGCTAACTGTACGATCTGCTAATTGCCTGAAGGCAGAAAATATTTTCTACATCGGTGACCTGATTCAGCGCACCGAATTCGAACTCCTAAAAACGCCCAACTTGGGTAAGAAATCGCTGACCGAGATCAAAGATGTTTTGGCACAGCACGGCCTGTCACTTGGTATGAAGCTGGAGAGCTGGCCGCCGCCGTCACTGAAAGAAAGGACCACTGACACTGAGCAGGAATCAGTCGAGGTGAAGATTTAGGCCATGCGCCACTTAAAGAGCGGACGAAAGCTGACCCGGACTAGCAGTCACCGGGATGCCATGTTTCGCAACATGGCCGTATCGCTCTTTCGCCATGAACAGCTTAGGACTACCTTGCCGAAGGCCAAGGAGCTGCGACGCGTAGCCGAACCTTTAATTACATTGGGGAAAAGCGGGAGTGTCGCTAACCGACGGCTGGCGTTCTCGCGACTGCGAGACAGAGAAATGGTAGGAAAGCTATTCAGTGATTTGGGTATTCGCTTTAAGGATCGGCCTGGCGGTTATCTACGTATCTTGAAAGTGGGCTATCGCCGTGGCGATAATGCGCCAATGGCCATCGTCCAGTTGGTGGAAGAGGCACCCACAGCCGAACTGGAGTCGCCGAAACAGAAGGCCAGTGCCGACGCCCCTAAGGCGAAAGCCAAGGAGAAGAAACCAGCCACGAAAGCGAAGGCCGAGAAGGAACCGGAGAAGTCTAAAAAAGCCAAGGCTAAGAAGGAAACAAAAGCGGCGGCTACGATAGGGCGTAAGAAGAAAGCAACGAAGTCGACCGCCAAGAAAAAGGCGAAAAAGACGACAAAGAAAAAGGCCAAGGAATAGTAGTTCGCGCTCTATAGGGCCAAACCGGATAGCCTCCGGTTTTTTATTGCATCCCACTCTACTGTCAACGCAGAATGCGTAGAGATTGCGCAGGATGTTTATGGCTAGAATCGAGCTTCGTACGCCTGCGTTCTCGGCGTTTAATTCTTCTGCGTGTGGAACTAGTATTTAGCTTGTGATTGTCCTGTTTACCGATTTCGGCATTGAGGATCCGTATGTCGGCCAATTGCACGGAGTGCTAGCGCAGCGGGCGCCGGGTGTGCCGGTCGTCGATTTGTTCCACAGTGTCCCCAACTTCGATATCAGGGCAGCGGCGTATCTGTTGCCGGCATACGCCGCTGAGTTTCCACCGGGCACGATTTTCTTGTGCGTCGTCGATCCCGGTGTTGGCACTGCGCGCCGGCCACTGATGCTCGCGGTGGATGGCTGCTGGTATGTTGGTCCTGACAACGGTCTGTTTCATATTCTTGTTCGCCGCGCGCATTCGGCTCGGTGCTACACAATCAACTGGCGGCCTGCCCAGCTTTCGCCGAGTTTCCACGGACGTGACCTGTTCGCACCAGTAGTGGCGATGTTGGCACGCGGCGAACAACCCGATTCCGGGCCAACAAAGCTGGGACTACCGCATGGTCCCGAGTGGCCTGATGACTTGGCACGCGTTCTCTATATCGATCATTACGGGAATATCATTACTGGGGTGCGCGCGGGTGGATTAGATAAAGATGCCATCATTAAAGCAGGCGATCATGAGATCGCTTACGCGCGGGTCTTCGCCGACGCCGTTGCAGATCGGCCCTTCTGGCATGAAAACGCAAACGGACTTGTGGAGATCGCCATCAACC
>JBHIDJ010000077.1:0-14687 GCA_046760105.1 Acidiferrobacterales bacterium
CAGGTACCGATCATCGTCACCGCACACAATCACATTCGAAACGGACGCGAGCCGGTACCACCGAGTAGGACACTGGGTCATGCCGCGAACTTTCTCTACATGCTGAAGGGCGAAGAGCCGAGCGTCGATGCCGCCAAGCTGATGGATACCGACATGGTGCTGCACGCCGAGCATGGGTCGAATGCATCCGCGTTCACGGCGCGAGTCGTAACCGGTACAGATGCAAATCTGCACGCCTCAATAACAGCCGCCATTGCCGCACTCTCTGGACCTGCGCATGGTGGTGCAGCGGAGAATGTCATGCATATGGCACAGGAAGTCGGCGACCCTGCGAATGCTGCCGAATACGTTAAGCGCAAGCGCAAGAACCGCGAGCCAGTGACGGGGTTCGGCCATCGTGTGTATCGGGCTGAGGATCCGCGCGCGCGTCACATGCGCGATGGTGTCGAAAGGCTCTCGCGCGAGATGGGCCAACCGCAGTGGTATGAGATCTTGCAGGCGTTAGTTGAGGCGATGAGGCCTTACGCTCGCCATGGCGTTAACGTCAACGTGGACTTTTATGCGGGAGTTGTCTACTTCCTACACGGTATCCCGGAAGACCTCTTCGTGCCGATCTTTGCCGTCGGACGGGTGCCCGGGTGGACAGTGCAGGTGCTTGAGCAGCTGGAAGACAACATCCTCATCCGTCCACTTACACTCTATAATGGTCCGGACCCGCGCGAATACGTACCGATCGACGAAAGGTAAGCCTACCATCCAATTGAGGTAGTCCCAAAACTACTCAACGCAGAGGCGCAAAGAACGCAAAGGACGCAAAGTTTCGTTTATGTGTCTTGTCCGTCTTCGCTTTAGCGCTCGGGGATCCTTTGCGCCTTAGCGTCTTTGCGTTGGCAGTTTGATTTAGGCCTGGGCCAAGAGAATCGCGGCGGTGACGATGATGTCGTCGATGCTGGCGCCGCGCGAGAGATCACTCACCGGTTTTGCAAACCCTTGCAGCACCGGGCCGATCGCCCTGGCACCAGCCATGTACTGCGTGAGCTTATAGGCGATGTTGCCGGCGTCTAGATTGGGGAAGATCAATACGTTTGCTTTGCCGGCTACGGGGCTTTCCCCCTTGACCTTCATAGCAGCCACGCGCGCTATTAGCGCACTATCCGCCTGCAGCTCTCCGTCGATCGCTAGCCCTGGTGCACGCGCCCTGGCGATCGCCAGCGCCTCAGTGACCTTGTCGACATGCGCATGATGCGCGCTACCCTTTGTAGAGAACGAGAGCAGTGCAACCCGCGGCTCCTCGCGAAAGAGCCTGGTGTACGTGACCGCTGAAGCCAATGCGATGTCCGCTAACTCTTCGGCCGTGGGGTCTATGTTCACCGCACAGTCGGCATAAATGAAGGGCTTGTCAGTCTCACCTTGAAAGTTCGGGACGCTCATTAGAAAGAAGCTTGACGGTGTATTGATGTCGGCTGCCAGACCCACAGTCATCAATCCTGCCTCGATCACCCGTGCGGTAGTGTTGGCAACACCGGCGATCATCGCGTTCGCGTCGCCAGCCTTCACCATCATGCCCCCATAGAACAACGGTTTGCGGGTCAGTCGCTGCGCTACTTTGATGTTGGCGCTTGGCCGCGCGGCTAAGTAACGCTCAGCATACGCATCGAGCTTGTCGCTCTCCTCTGGATTGATGATGCTGATTCCATCCAACGAAACGCCCGCTCGATTCGCACGGTCTTTCAGCTCGTCTGGCTTGCCCAGCACGACAGCGTTGGCGACACTCTCATCCTGCAAACGTCGAGCTGCCAGAATGATCCGTTCATCATGACTTTCGGGAAGGACCAAGAACTTACTGCGTTGCTTCGCCCGAGCAATGAACTTTTGAATGATATCCATACCTTGTGTTGGCCTCTGGCGCGTGAGGCAATGGGCAAAGAGTCCGCCTACGGTTCAACAAGCGCTTGCGCGATCCTCATGGCATCGATGGCGATTACGAGCTCTTCGTCGGTCGGGATCACCCAAACCTGTACGTCACTATCAGCTGCGGAGATACGCGTCTCTTTCTCCACGGCTTCCCGGTTGTACGCCTCATCGAGGCGGATGCCGAGATTATCAAGATCCTCGCAGATGCGTGCACGGATCTCGGGACTGTTTTCACCGATCCCAGCCGTAAACACCACGGCGTCGCAGCCATTAAGCGCAGCGATGTACTGTCCTAGGTAGCATTTGGCACGGTAGCAGAAGACCTCGATCGTCTCTTGGCAGCGCGCATCCCCCGCTTCCGCTTCGCGCAGCACATCACGCATGTCTGAGGCATACCCGCTCAGGCCCAAAATCCCGCTGTGGCGGTTGAGAAGCGCGTGCACTTCCGTGAGTGACAGCTCGTCCTTTTCGACGATGTGGAAGACGATAGACGGGTCGATGTCACCACAACGTGTGCCCATCACAAGCCCACTGAGCGGTGTAAAGCCCATCGAGGTATCGACGGAATCACCATTGTGTATCGCCGCCATGGATGCGCCGTTACCCAGATGGCAGGTGATGACGCGAGAGTTCGATTTTTCTATTTCCGTAAGCTCATACAACCGGCGGCTGACATAGTAATGACTGGTTCCATGGAATCCATAACGGCGAATCTTGTGACGACGATACAGGCGAGTAGGTAAGGCGTAAAGGTATGCATGTGCAGGAAGACTGTGATGGAAAGCGGTATCGAACACGGCCACATGCGGAACATTCGGCAGCGCCCTACGGGCGGCTTGTATCCCTTTCAGGTTGGCGGGATTGTGCAGGGGAGCGAGATCAAATGCATCAGAGATCGCTTCGATGACGTCATCGTCGATAAGCCGAGACTCGGCAAGCCGCTCGCCTCCGTGCACCACGCGGTGGCCAACAGCTTCAATATCAGTGGTATTGCTGATTACGGGATGTTCACCCTTGAGTAGATAGTCGAGGACATGTTTCATCGCTTCATCATGGTCACGAGCAGTAAGACCACGGCGTTGTTTTTTGCCTTCCTCGATCTGGATCGTCGCAATCGACGAGACCGCCCCAATGCGTTCAACATTTCCCCACGCTCTGCGGGCGCGACTTTCGGCGTCGATGAGCTGAAACTTCAGCGACGAGCTTCCACAATTGATTACTAAAACCAGCATGTTTATTTTCTAGAGTATTCGGTCTTGGTCTAGAGTGGGGAAAGTAACGGCCCTTTCGTGCGTGCTAACCTAAGAGTGCCCGCAGAAACACAGCAACTGATAACAATGCAAGAAGCAGCAGTGCGAAGCGGCGGAAAGCTTCCGGTTCGGTGCGAATGAATCGGCGATTGCCGAGGGCAATGCCGGTCAGGACCACGGGCAGTAACAGCGCGGTGCGCATGAGAACATCGGCTGTAACCAGGCCCTGAGTCGCGGCGACGGCGGTTCCATATGAATCGGTCCCGAGAAAGAAAGCGATAATGGACGCACGTGACACCGTGGCCGCTGCCGGCGAGGAGAAAAAAAAGAGAATCGCAGGTGGTCCAGCGATTCCGGTGCTGCCATTCAACAGGCCGCAAAGCAGACCGGTCAAAACGGTTGGTGTGGGCCCCGGCATGCGCTTCAGGCTGAAGCCTTGCCATAGCAGCACGGTTGCCGTCAGCACCACCACCGATATAGCCACGCGGATTGGCGCTGCGGGTACGGTTGCGAGCAGGTAGATGCCCGGCGGGGTTGTGATCAAAGTACCCAGTAGTAGCCAACGCAACGAACGCCAATCGATGTCTCTCCACACCTTGGGTAGCAGGCGCACACTCGCCGCTACCTCGAGCATAAAGACCGTCGGTATCACCTCCGCCGGCGGCAGTACGAGCGACAGACTGCTGATCCAAAAGAGCGAAGACCCGAATCCACTGTAACCACGGACATAGGCGCCACCGAGTACGGCTATGGCGGCAAAGATAACTTCTGCTGGGTGCATGAAGGGTTACGCACACCACAGGTGTACACGTTTCGTGCCCACAGTGGCACCCCACTGTTCCCGGCCCGACCGCGGTTAGCAGTTATGTGTCCTGTTCTAAACGAGGATCTGCTGTCCCTTAATTGACACCGTAGGCCTTGTACTTCTCCAGCAGCCGCACCGGCTTTTTTAACGCGTCGCGGCGGAACGGGTCGCCGAGTTCGCGCGTACACATGATCTCGAGAATCGTGGTCTTACCCGCTTTTTGGTCTTCGCATGCCCTCCGTAAGGCCGGTCCCACGCCATCCAGCTTGTCGACGGTCACGCCTTGGGCGCCCATCGCAACTGCAATTTCCGCAAAGCTCGGGTTCTCCAGGTTAACGCCCTCGAAACGCCTGCCATAGAAGTCCACTTGATTCTTTTTTTCCGCCCCCCATTGCCTGTTATTGAATACCACCGGGGTTACTGGAATGTCCTCACGCACACACGTGAGGATCTCACCCATGCTCATGGCCCACGCTCCATCGCCGACATACGCGATCGCTGGTCGATCCGGTGCGGCCACCTTGGCGCCAACAATGGTCGGGAAGGCATAGCCGCAGTTACCGAAGCTCATGGCGGCAAAAAAGCTGTTGGGCTTGTTAAAACGCAAGTAGCTGTTGGACACCGAACAGATGTTACCGATGTCGGTCGAGACCATCGCATCTTCCGGCATGGCTTTTTCCAGCTCTCTTAGCACTTGGCGAGGATGAAGCAGACCAGCATCTTCTTTGCTAACCCGCTGACTCCATTCATCCACCTCTTCGGTCCAGCCGTTCAGCTCGGATTCCCAAGTCTCTTTCTGACGTTTGATTTCAGCCAAGCGTTCATCTTTGTTTTGCTGGCATGCGACTGTCTTATTCTGCAATCGGTCCAGAATGGCGGCGGCTGCCGCTTTTGCATCACCACAGACGCCGACTGCAATGGGCCGCACCAGGCCCAGCACCTTGTGATCGCAATCCACTTGAATGATCTTGGCGCCCTTGGGCCAGTAGTCCAGGCCGTGTTGTGGCAGGGTGCCGAACGGTCCCAAACGCGTACCCAGTGCCAGCACCACATCCGCCCGCTGGATCAGCTTCATGCCCGCTTTTGAACCCTGGTAACCCAGTGGGCCACACCACAGTGGCTGATTGACGGGGAAGGAGTCATTGTGTAGATAGCTGTTAACCACCGGTGCACCCAGATACTCGGCCAAGGCCACACACTGTTCCACACCACCGGCCATGATGACACCGCCACCGGAAAGAATGACCGGGAACTTGGCGTCCGCGAGCAAGTTCGCCGCTTCGTTAAGACTCTGTTCGCCGCCGGGGCCCAGCTCGAGCTTGCGTGGTTGAGGGATATCGACGTCTAGGTCGCCATAGAAGAAATCGCGCGGAATATTGAGCTGAGCAGGTCCTCGTTCGGCCAAGGCCATGTCGAAGCAGCGGCCGGTGAATTCAGCCATGCGGCCCGGCCCGTTGACGTGCCCCTGGTATTTCGTGATCTTGGAGAAGATAGGTAGCTGTTCCGTTTCCTGGAAGCCACCCAGCCCGATCGTGGTTGAGCCGGTTTCCGGGGTAACCGCGACAACAGGCGTGTGCGCCCAGTAAGCGGCTGCTATCGCCGTGACAAAGTTCGTGATTCCAGGGCCGTTCTGTCCAATACATACACCGTGTCGGCCACTGACGCGGGCATAGCCGTCGGCCATGTGGGCCGAACCCTGCTCGTGTACAGTAGGAATGAAACGGATCCCAGCGGCGGGGAAGATGTCCAACGCATCCATATAGGCTGACCCGACAATACCGAACACATCGGTCACCCCATGCGCCACCAGGGTCTCGACAAATGCTTCGCTGGGAGTCATGCGTGCCATAATTTTACTCCTCTCTAAGAAAATCGATTAGGCAGTCAGCTGGGCCCACGCGTGGGCACGTTCGCCCGGTTTGCAAGGTCGCGCTGTTGCACTTAGGCGGCCAAGGCGTCCAGCGGATCGCGATAAGAATAGCCGAGCGCTTCGGCTACGCCTTCGCAGGTGATATCGCCCTTGTGGACGTTGAGCCCTGCCCGCAAGTGCGGATCGTCGTCCAACGCGCGCTTGTATCCTTTGTCCGCGAGCGCCAGTACGTAAGGCAGTGTTGCGTTGTTAAGGGCAAAGGTTGAGGTGCGTGGGACACCTCCCGGCATGTTGGCGACACAGTAGTGAATCACATCGTCGACCGCGTACGTTGGCTCGGCGTGCGTGGTGGGCCGTGCAGTCTCGAAACAGCCGCCCTGGTCGATGGCAACGTCAACCACCACGGCCCCCGGCTTCATGCGTCTGACCAGGTCTGCTGATACCAGCTTGGGTGCTGCCGCGCCCGGAATGAGAACAGCACCAATCACGAGATCAGCCATCAGCACGTGGCGCTCCACCGCGTCGCGTGTCGAGTAGACGGTATTTAACGGTCGGCTGAACTGTCGCCACAGCGCCCGCAGAACATCGGTCGAACGATCGAGCGCCCACACGTCGGCACCCATTCCCAACGCAATATGAATGGCGTGGGTGCCGACAACGCCGCCGCCGAGAACGACTACTCTAGCCGGGTCTACCCCCGGCACACCGCCAAGCAGAACACCCAGGCCACCATGGGTCTTCTCCAGGCAATAAGCGCCCGCCTGTACGGACATGCGGCCGGCCACCTCGGACATTGGCGCCAGCAAGGGCAGGCCGCCCTTGGGTGAGGTTACCGTCTCATAGGCGATGCAGATCGCACCGCTTTTTACCAGGTCCTCCGTCTGCTCCGGGTCCGGCGCGAGGTGCAAATATGTGAACAGTACCTGTCCCGCACGAAGACGGCGTCGTTCCTCCGCTTGTGGTTCCTTAACCTTGACGATCATCTCGGCCTGTTCGAACACCTGTCCCGGCGATGCGGCGATAGTCGCCCCCGCGGCCTCATAGTCGGCGTCAGTCACGCCAATGCCTTTGCCAGCCTCGCGCTCGACGATCACGCTGTGGCCGTGGGCGACTGCTTCGCGCACGCTCGATGGCACCAAGCCGACGCGGTACTCATGGACTTTTACCTCTTTCGGAACGCCTATCAACATCTTATTCCTCCAAGTGCGGTTTCTACCGGACGGGGCTACAGTCGTCGGTTTCAATCGTGCAGCGATGGGCGCACGTATTTTCGGCCCGATAATCTAGAGTCCGTACGTTCGGCAGGGTAGTGCCAGTCCCGAGGTTTCGCCTGTGCCAGCGAGTTAGGGAACCGATACATGGCTGCAATTCCGTCTTCGATACCCAACCCGTTCGCCGTAACGAGTCGGGCAGCGCGTTTCCAAAAGAACGATTACCTGGGTTTGGTCAACTGATCAATTAAATCCGCGAGCTTGCGAATACCCGGCTCGATTCGGTCGACCGATATCGACGAGAAGCCCAATCGAAAGTAGTTAACCGGGGGATGCTCGGATAGGAAATGGACGTCTCCGGCTTCGATCAAGATACCCTGCTCCAAAGCCTGCCGCTGAAGCTCCTTGGCATCGAGGCCATCAGGCCCTTTTATCCAATAAGAGGTCCCGCCAAATGTGGGTACGCGCGCGGATTCAGGCATGTGCTGCGCCAACGCGTTGCCCATGGCTTGCCAGCGGTCTCTGTAAGCATGACTCAGGCGGCGTACGAGTGAGTCATGGTGTCCCCGTGCCAGGAAAAGCGCGGCAGCCCGCTGATTGTTGGCAGGCGGGTGGCGGAGCATAAGCCGGCGGAGTGCACGCGCTTCGCGAACGAGTTCCGACGGTCCAACCATGTAGCCAAGGCGCAAGCCCGGCGCCAGCGTCTTTGAGAGGCTGCCGACGTATATAACGCGGTCGTTTTGATCAAGGCTTTTTAGCGCGGGCGTCGGATCGCCCACAAAGTTGGTCTCGCTCTCGTAATCGTCCTCAACAACCACGAAATTTACATCCGCGGCGCGGTTGAGCAGCGCACGTCGGCGCTGCAAAGGTAGCGTTACTGTGGTAGGTGACTGGTGGCTCGGGGTGATATAGATATAATCACAACGGTCGAGGCGTTTATCGACGATAAGCCCTGCCTCATCTACAGATAGCCCCACCAGCTGGGAGGTGCTAACAGCGAAAATATTACGTGCGTCCGGATAGCCCGGGTCTTCGATGCCTACAGTGTTGTTATCCGCAACCAGCAGGCTCGCGATTATATAGAGCGCTTGCTGGGCGCCCACGGTGACCAAGATCTCGCTCGGTGTTGCCCATACACCACGCCGCGGTAACAGCCGCGTATGGATCTGTTCGACGAGTAGTGGATCGTCGGTATCGATGCTGTCCCGTGCCCAGTCTCGGATCGCCATGATGCTGAGCGCCTCACGTGCACATTCACGCCAATCGGCGATCGGAAACAATGCGGGGTCGAACTGCCCATAGATGAAGGGATAATGATATTTCTGCCAGTCGTGGGGCTTAACAATGTTGCGCTGAGATGACGGCTTGAGCTTGAGCCGACGGGGCCAATCGGGAGCCGCGACCGCGCCCACCTTTGACCGGCGCGCCTCTGCCACCCGTCCGGCGAGGATGTCTTTGTTGACGTAATAGCCGCTGCGCTCGCGCGCGATCAGATACCCCTCGTCGACGAGCTGCTGATACGCGAGCACGACAGTATTTCGCGCGACCCCTAGCTGTATGGCCAGCTTACGGCAAGAGGGAAGGGGGCTGCCCCCTGGGATATGGCCGTCGAGAATGACCGACACCATCATTTCCCGGATCTGGCTCTGCAGACTGGCGTTGCTGTCGGGCGAGAGATGGAGGAGTTGGTCACGCATGGGCTGGTCTAATCCAATTCCCGTAACTGGCTCTACTCGACTACCGTGGATCGAGTCTATTGTAACCCCGATGTTGGCCAAGTTTAGATCTAGAGGAAGGTCGAGATGAATGTCACTACGCAGACGCTTGAATATCACTGGATGCCGTTCACCGCTAACCGGGACTTCAAGGTGGACCCGAGACTGCTGGTTCGCGCTGAGGGTGTTTATTACTGGAATCAAAAGGGAGAAAAAGTCCTCGATGGGTCTTCGGGCCTGTTTTGCGTCGCTGCCGGACATTGCCGGCGTGAGATCGCGGACGCCATTGCCAAACAGCTGACCGAACTCGATTACTGTGCCCCCTTCCAGGGCGGCCAGCCGCTGTCGTTTGAGTTTGCACGGCGAATCGCGGCACTCACCCCGGGCGACCTCGACTACATCTTTTTTGCCAATTCCGGTTCTGAGGCGGTCGACACGGCCATAAAGATTTGTCTTGCTTACCACCGTGCTCGCGGGCAAGGGCAGCGTATGCGGTTCGTGTCGCGCGAACGCGCCTATCATGGCGTGAACATCGGTGGCACGTCCTTAAGTGGGTTGGTCAAAAACCGCGACGTTTTTGGCGCCGGCCTGGCGGGCGTGGTACACATACGACATACGTGGTTGCCAGAAAACCGGTTCACCAAGGGTCAACCCGAGACCGGGGCGGAACTTGCGGAGGACCTGCAACGCATGGTGGAGCTCTATGGCGCAGACACGATTGCCGCCTGTTTTGTGGAGCCCATTGCCGGTTCGACCGGTGCCCTCGTACCGCCGAAAGGCTATCTCGAGCGTTTGCGGGAAATCTGCGACGCCCACGGAATCCTACTGGTGTTCGATGAAGTCATCTGTGGTTTCGGGCGCACCGGCAAGGCCTTCGGCGCTCAGAGCTTTGGCGTCACTCCAGACATCATGACGATGGCAAAGGCCTTGACCAACGCGGCCCAACCGATGGGCGCGGTGGCGGTCAGCAAAGAGATCCACGACACCATCGTCGGTGCGGCCCCCGAGCACTCGATTGAGCTTTTCCACGGCTATACCTATTCCGGACACCCGGCGGCTTGTGCAGCCGGTCTCGCCGCGCTGGACATCTATGAAAAAGAGAGGCTGTTTGACCGTGCGGCTGACATGTCCTCCTACTTCTTGGAAACGGTCTTCAGCCTAAGCGACCTGCCGGTGATCACAGATATTCGCGGCTACGGGATGATCGCCGGTTTCGATGTGGCGTCAGCAGGTAAGCCGGGAGTCCGAGGCTATGAGGTCCAGAAGCGCCTTTTCGAAGCAGGACTCCACATCAAGATGACCGGGGATGCCGGCATTCTCGCACCGCCGCTTATCGCCGAAAAAAGCCACATCGATGAGATGTGCGATATACTGCGAGCGGTACTGAAAACATATCCGGCGCAGACAACAGACATAAGGAGGGCGCGCTCCTCCTGATGGTGTGCTCGCAAGAACGCGTTGACCGATGGCTTGGTCAACGCGTGATAGTCCACAGGAGAACATGCCGGTTTAACAGGGAGAAAGAGTTAAGGAGGTAAGTGTTATAGGGAACAAGATCGAAGCTAAAGCTAGCTCATAACAAGATGTGCGCCTAGTACACTGATTAATAAATGACGTAATACATGACACCACTCTAAGGAGGGCTTCACATGAAGAAAGTTATTAGATTCATAAGTGTTTTATTTGCACTTCCACTGATGCTGATGATTGCGGGTGTCAGTACGAGCCTGGCCGCGAAGAAGGTGACAATCGGTTATCAGCTTATCTACAACCCGTGGAAGGTGGCCATTGCCGATGGCAGCATCGAAAAGGCGACCGGCTACGAGATCGACTTTCGCAAATTCGATTCCGGCTCCAAGGTGATCAACGCCATGGCCTCGGGCGACGTGCAGATTGCGCTGGCCGGCTCGAGCCCGATTGCCGCCGGTGTCAGCCGCGGCATCGACATCCAGCTGGTGTGGATCTTTGAGGATATCGCCTCCGCCGAGGCGCTCGTGGTGCGTGACGGCTCCGGCATCGTTTCCCCGCAGGATCTGAAGGGTAAGAAGCTGGGCGTGCCATTTGTTTCCACGACGCATTTCCATACCTTGTTCGCTCTCGAGCAGTTTGGTATCGAACCCAAAGAGGTTGAGATCCTCAACATGCAGCCGAATCAGATCGCCGCTGCCTGGTTGCGGGGTGATATCGACGCCGCCTTTGTGTGGGATCCGGCGCTCGGCCGCATCAAGGAGACGGGCAAGGTATTGATCACGTCGGGGCAGTTGTGCAAGTGGGGCAAGTGCACCTTCGACGGCATGGTGGCGGACGCCCAGTGGGCCGCGGAGAATGCAGATTTCATGGCGAAGTTTCTGACGGTCATCGCCGCGGCCGACGAGTCTTATCGCAGCAATCCCAGTGCTTGGACGCCAGATTCGATGGAGGTCAAGTCGATAGTCAAATTGGTGGGCGGCAAAGAAAAAGACGTGCCGGGGGTGCTCGCGCTCTATGGCTTTCCCACCATGAAGGAACAGGCATCGGCCGCGTGGCTCGGCGGCGGTAAGGACGGCGGTGCCGCGCGTGCACTGATGTTCACGTCGGAGTTTCTGAAGAACGAGAAGAAGATCCCCTCAGTACAGCCGGACTACGGCAAGTTCGTCAATCCGAAGTATGTCGAAGCGGCGATGAAGATGCAGTAACACCCTTTGACTCGGGGCCCGATCCGCACACGTCGGGTCGGGCCTCTTTTGCTTCGGCAAGCATAAAGCATAAAGAAGGTGGGTGAGTCATGAGCACCTTGCAAGTCAAGGACGTTACTGTCATTTACCCGGGTCAGCGTCCGGGCGAAGAGGTCCACGCCCTGGAACACATCGATCTCACGATCCATGACCGCGATTTCGTTGTGGCACTGGGCGCCTCGGGCTGTGGTAAGACGACCCTGTTGAACCTGATGGCCGGCTTCATTGCGCCGTCTAGTGGCCAGGTCTTGCTCAACCGAGAAGAGGTTACGAATACACCCGGCAAAGAGGGAAGCGTTATCAATCATGAAGTGACCGGTCCCGGGGCGGATCGCGGCGTCGTGTTCCAGAAGCACGCGCTGCTTCCTTGGCTCAACGTGATGGAAAACACGGAGTTTGGTCTAAAGCTGCAGGGCATACGAAAGGAGAAACGGCGGGAGATCGCGGCAAAGAACCTGGCGCTCGTGGGCTTACAGGACTTTCACAACCACGCCATTTACCAGCTCTCAGGCGGTATGCAGCAACGGGTAGGGATGGCGCGGGCGCTAACCAGCGATCCGGCGATGCTGCTTATGGACGAGCCGCTGGGGGCGTTGGACGCGCTCACCCGCGAGACCATCCAGGAGCTGATTCTCGACGTCTGGCGTGAAACCGAAAAGATGATATTTTTCATTACTCACAGCGTCGAAGAGGCGCTGTTCCTGGCCACGCGGTTGGTCGTGATGTCTCCCCGGCCCGGACGCATCACGCATACCTACGAGCTCGACTTCCAGCAGCGCTTCTTCAAGTCCCGCGATGCACGGGCGGTAAAGTCGGATCCAGACTTCATCAACATGCGCGAAACCGTGCTGAGCATCATTCACGGCGATGAAAAGGCCGTGGGAGGCGACCATGTCTGATAGAACCTACGGTCAGCTTTACGGGAAATGGGCGGTAGCCTTGCCAAGGCTGTTTGGCAAAGGGCCTGCTAAGCCGGGCGATGCCTTTGGTGCCCCGGGCCAGGGCCGCAGTGTTGCGATCAGTGTTGTAACCAGCATCGGCCTGTTTTTGGTGTGGTACGGCGTCACCGCGACCGGGATGATCGAACCGCTGTTTCTGCCCTCGCCCGAAGCGGTTTGGGATAGGCTCTGGAGTATTATCTTCGAGGACTTCGGTGGTGGGACCTTGGCGGAGCACGTCTGGGCCAGCCTGGTGCGCGTGTTCGGCGCATTCTTGCTCGCCGTTGTCACCGCCATTCCCATCGGCATCCTTATGGGTGTCAATCGAATCATGCGCGGGGTTTTCGATCCGCCCATCGAGTTCTACCGGCCGATTCCGCCGCTTGCTTACCTGCCGCTCATGGTCATCTGGTTCGGAATCGGCGAGCTGACCAAGATCATCATCATCTATCTCGCCGTGTTCGCACCAGTGGCACTGAATGCCCGTGCCGGCGTACGCTCGGTGTCGATCGAGCAGATTCACGCCGCCTACTCGATGGGGGCGTCGCGGGCACAGGTGCTTTGGCATGTGATCGTGAAGGGTGCGATGCCGGAGATTCTGACCGGGATGCGTATCGGCGTTGGATTTGGCTGGACGACGCTCGTCGCCGCCGAGTTGGTGGCGGCACAACAAGGCGTGGGTGCCATGATCCAGCAGGCTTCGGATTTTCTCGTCACGGACGTCGCCATCATGGGTATCGTGGTAATCGGGGCCATCGCCTATCTGTTCGATCTACTCATGCGTTATCTCGAGCGCTTGCTCGTGCCCTGGAAGGGTAAGGTGTAGGTTTGGAGCACGGCCAGTAGCGGGTGGAATTTCTAGTGTGGAGGTGAGCAATGGACGTCAAGGTAACGGATACACTGCATCATTATGTCGGTGGCCAGAAGATGGAGGGTGCGAGCGGTCGCTTCGGTGATGTCTATAACCCGGCGACCGGTGAAGTTACTGCACGCGTGCCGTTTGCCAGCGCGGACGAGGTTCGGCAGGCAATTGGCACGGCAGCGAAAGCATTCCCGGATTGGGCCGCAACCCCGCCCGCGCAACGCGCGCAGATTCTGTATCGATTCCGCGACCTGGTGCGACAGCATATCAACGAGCTCGCGGAGTTGTTGTCATCGGAGCACGGCAAAACGTTGGCTGACGCCAAAGGCTCTTTGACCCGCGGCATCGAAGTGGTCGAGTTCGCCTGCGGCATCCCGCAGCTACTGAAAGGCGAGTTTAACGAGAGCGTGTCGCGCGGCGTGGACAGCTACTCGATGCGCCAACCGTTGGGCGTGTGTGGCGGCATCACGCCGTTCAATTTCCCGGCTATGGTGCCGATGTGGATGTTCCCGATCGCTCTCGCCTGCGGCAATACTTTCGTGTTGAAACCGTCGGAGAAAGATCCGTCGGTGACATTGAGACTCGGCGAGCTCGCTTCCGAAGCCGGACTTCCTGACGGCGTGCTGAACGTTGTCAACGGCGACAAGGAGGCCGTAGACACCTTGTTGACGGATCCAGAGGTCGCGTCGATCAGTTTTGTCGGGTCGGTCGGCGTCGGGGAATACATTTACACCACCGGTTCCGCGCATGGGAAACGCGTGCAAGCACTGTGTGGGGCGAAGAACCACATGGTGGTCATGCCCGACGCCGATATGGACCAGACAGTCGATGCCATCATGGGGGCAGCCTATGGTTCGGCCGGGGAACGCTGCATGGCCATCTCCGTGGTGGTACCCGTGGGCGAGCATACGGCGGACGACCTGATCGAGCGACTGAAACCGCGGGTTCGGGATCTGAAGATCGGTCCGTATACCGATCCCGAAGCAGAGATGGGACCGCTGGTGACCCCCCAGCACCACGAAAAGGTCAAAGGATATGTTGACCTCGGTGTCAAGGAAGGTGCCGAGCTTGTGGTCGATGGGCGGGACCTTAAGGTGCAGGGGCATGGGAGCGGCTGTTTCCTCGGCGGCTGTCTGTTCGACAAGGTGCGCCCTGAGATGCGCGTCTACAAAGAGGAAATCTTTGGTCCTGTACTGAGTGTTGTTCGCGCCGACAACTACGATGAAGCGGTCAAACTGGTCAACGACCACGAGCTAGGAAACGGTGCGGCGGTTTTTACGCGGGATGGTGACTGTGCACGTGATTTCACGAGTTCAGTGAAAATCGGCATGGTCGGTGTCAACGTGCCGATCCCCGTACCCGTCGCGTATCATAGCTTTGGCGGCTGGAAGCGCTCGCTGTTCGGCGA
>JBHIDJ010000078.1:0-14684 GCA_046760105.1 Acidiferrobacterales bacterium
GAGCAGCTGACTCTTAATCAGCGGGTCGTAGGTTCGAGCCCTACACGGCCCACCAAGAAAATGACGGGCTTAGTCAAACCGCTAAGCCCTTTTTGTTTGTCCACATGCGGTGGCGATAACCCCTTCAAGGTTTTAAAGTGTTGATTTAATGTCGGTTATTCATTGCGGTGAGTGTGTGCAAGACTCGCGCCGCGACACTGCCCGCCTAACACCGACGGCTTGTGCATCTCCTGTCTCTTCGGTCCAGGTAAGTTGGCCGTGCAACGCCTCGTCATGCGATCCTATCTCGACAACAAGGGGTCCTGTGGCACAATCGCGCTTAGTGTTTGCGAATGTGGCGGAACTGGTAGACGCGCTGGATTTAGGATCCAGTGGGGAAACCCGTGGGAGTTCGAGTCTCCCCATTCGCACCAATCTTTGGCGGGGTTGCAACCCCTGCCATGCGGGATAAAGGTGTGATTTCCGCGGGCGAGTGTGTAAGTTATGCAAAACCGGGTCGGTAATTTTTTGACTGTTGTTGAGGTCCTTTAATGCAGGTATCAGTAGAGAACATGGGTACGTTGGGGCGTCGTATGACCGTTGCCGTGCCAGCGGACTGGTTTGAGCAAGCGTTTGCCAATCGTCTTCAGCGCCTGTCAAAGCAGGCCAAGGTGCCGGGGTTTCGCCCAGGCAAGGTTCCTATCAAGGTGATCGAGGCGCGCTTTGGTGGTCAAGCTATGGAAGACGTGGCCGGGGAGCTGATCCAGTCGACATTCCGAGACGCTATTGGTCAGCAGGGGCTTCGCCCTGTCGGCGGTCCCCACATTAAGCGTGAACCCGTGGAGCGGGGTAAGGAATTTGCTTATACGGCCGAGTTTGAGGTCTATCCGGCAATCACCAAGCTAGATCTCACCGACCAGACACTCGAGCGACCCACGTGCAGCATAATCGATGAGGATGTGGAACGGTCGGTGGAATCATTGCGTCGACAGCGCGTCACGTGGCAACCGGTACAGCGCGAAGCCCACGAAGGCGACCGCTTAACCATAGATTTCACAGGTACGGTGGACGGGGAGACGTTTGAGGGAGGAGAGGCAAATAACTTGCACGTCGTACTCGGGACGAGTGGGCTGATGGAAGGCTTCGAGACAGGACTTATCGGGGCCAAAAGCGGCGAAACACGTACCCTTGATCTGCAGTTTCCGGCGACACTTCCGAAACAGGAACTTGCTGGAAAACCCGTTAAGTTCAACGTCACCGTTGGCGAAGTGGCAGAGCCGATATTACCGGAGGTTAATGAAACCTTTGCGCGTGGGTTCGGCATTAAAGACGGCAGCGTCGAAACGTTGCGTGCACACGTACGCGCCAATCTGGAACGTGAAATGGCCGAGCGTCTGCGAACCGTGGTGCGTGGACGCGTACTCGAGGCGCTGGCAAAGGCAAATACGTTCGAATTGCCCAGCATGCTGTTGAGTGCGGAGGTCGAATATGTACGCCGAGCACATCAGGCTATGCGTGGTGCCGACCCAACCAGCCGCCCCGAAACGCCAGAAGAATCTGCGGCTTACGAAGAAGCCGCACGTCGGCGTTTAGCGCGCAGCCTGATGGTGGCGGAAGTCATACGTGTTAACGAGATCAAGGCGGAGCCGGATAAGGTACGCGCCCATATCGTGGAAATGGCACAAGAGTATGAGTCGCCTGAAGAATTTGTGCGCGCGTGCTATGCTACCCCCGCAAGGCTTTCGGAAATCGAGGCCGCAGTTGCTGAGGAGCAGGCGTTGGAGTATTTGCTGCAAACCGCGAAGGTTATCGATACTCCGATGAGCTTCCAAGCGCTTGTAAGCCTGCGCGCCGGGAGCAGTTAATCGCTGAAGTTGCCAAGGATACACCCTATGCTAAAGGAACCGACAACTGGATCGAATACGATGACACCGCGTGGGCTCGGTCTGATTCCTATGGTCATTGAGACCACGGGTCGCGGTGAACGTGCCTATGACATTTATTCGCGCATGCTCAAGGAACGTGTGGTATTCATCGTAGGACCGGTAGAGGATCACACGGCCAATCTCGTAGTGGCGCAATTATTGTTTCTGGAGTCTGAAAATCCAGACAAAGACGTTCACCTATATATCAATTCGCCAGGTGGCGTCGTCAACGCAGGTCTCGGTATTTACGATACGGTTCAATTCATCAAACCCGATGTCAGCACTGTATGTGTCGGCCAGGCAGCGAGCATGGGAGCGCTTATTCTCGCGGGTGGCGCCAAAGGGAAACGCTATGCACTGCCGCATGCGCGCATGATGGTCCACCAGCCACTGGGCGGGTTTCAGGGCCAGGCAACCGACATTGATATTCATGCCAAGGAGATCCTGCGCGTGCGTGAACGGCTTAACAAAATACTGGTCAAACACACGGGCCAAACGATGAAGCGAATTCAACAAGATACGGATCGGGATTACTTCATGGAAGCGGAAGAAGCGGTGGAATTCGGGTTGATTGACGAGGTCATCGAAAAGCGTGCATAGCTTGGGTGTATTCTGGCGCCGATGTGCTATAAACTATAAGTGGTGGGATACCCCTAGATTCTCGCGGGACGCTGATTTTATGCTCTATAAACTTTGCGACTGACGAGGTTAGAGGATGGCGGACGACGGCAACAAAGGCAGAAGCGACGGTAAGGGCGAGAAACTTCTGTACTGTTCGTTTTGCGGCAAGAGTCAGCACGAAGTACGCAAGCTGATCGCTGGTCCGTCCGTGTTTGTTTGCGACGAGTGTGTCGAGCTCTGCAATGACATCATACGCGAAGAGGTGCAAGAAGAACGTAACGCGGCCCACGCTAAGGGTAGCTTCCCAGCGCCGCGTGAAATCAACCAGATCCTCGACGAGTACGTCATAGGGCAGCCGGACGCTAAGAAAATACTGTCCGTCGCGGTTTACAATCACTACAAGCGTATCGAGCATGAATCCAAGATCGGCGACGTCGAGTTATCAAAGAGCAATATTCTGCTCATTGGCCCAACAGGCTCTGGTAAGACCTTACTTGCCGAGACGCTTGCGCGTGTATTGAATGTTCCGTTTACGATCGCGGATGCAACGACGCTAACGGAAGCCGGGTATGTGGGGGAGGATGTTGAAAACATCATTCAGAAGCTACTCCAGAAGTGTGATTATGATGTAGAGAAGGCGCAGCGCGGAATCGTCTATATCGACGAAATCGATAAGATCTCGCGCAAGTCCGACAACCCCTCCATTACGCGCGATGTCTCCGGTGAAGGCGTACAGCAGGCGCTGCTGAAACTGATTGAAGGAACGATAGCATCGGTTCCGCCTCAGGGCGGGCGCAAACATCCTCAGCAAGAGTTTCTGCAGGTGGATACGAGACACATCTTGTTCATCTGCGGTGGCGCCTTTTCGGGCTTGGAAAAGGTGATTCAGGATCGCTCAGAAAAGAGCGGCATTGGCTTCGGTGCCGACATCAAGAGCAAGTCTAACGACAAGAAGATGGGCGATGTGCTGCGCACCGTGGAGCCGGAAGACTTGATTAAATACGGACTGATACCAGAGTTCGTGGGACGTTTGCCCGTTATCGCTGTGCTCGACGAGCTCGATCAGGAGGCGCTTGTGCGTATCTTGACGGAACCGAAGAATGCGCTGGTTAAACAATACCAGCGATTGCTGCGGCTTGAAGGAGTCGAGCTTGAGATTCGTGATGATGCGCTCGCTGCCGTTGCCAAGCGTGCTATGGAACGTAAGACCGGAGCGCGCGGTCTGCGTTCAATACTGGAAAACGCGTTGCTGGACACGATGTTCGATCTACCCTCTCAGGAGAACGTGAGAAAGGTTGTCGTGGAAGGGTCGGTTGTTTCGGATAACGCGCAGCCGCTGCTAATTTATGAGGAAGAGGCAGCGCCGGCTCAGAAGCGGGCATCTACGGGTCCGTAGAGGGCAGCAGCTCTATGGCGTGCGCCGACCCCGCCGTGTGTGGGGTCTTTATTTATGTAGGACCCCTAAAATAGGCTTGTTTTTGCCGCCTGGCGCTTTGTTGAAATCTGTGGATTTTGGCCCCACACTATAATTAGTCAGGTAAGAAAGACCTGACTCCTCCCTATGGACTGAGATGATACGGACTTATGACTGAACAAGACTCAGAGCAAAAAACATTCGAGGTAATTGCTGGATCCGACACGGCGTTGCCGGTGCTGCCGTTGCGTGATGTAGTTGTATTCCCACACATGGTTATTCCGTTGTTTGTGGGACGCAAGAAGTCCATCAAGGCGCTTGAGCGCGCGATGGAGTCCGGCAAGCAGATCATGCTTGTATCACAGAAGAGCGCTTCCGAAGATGACCCGATTCCGGACGTGATCAATACTGTCGGTACTGTCGCGAACATCTTGCAGCTGTTAAAACTGCCCGATGGAACAGTCAAGGTGTTGGTTGAGGGTGAGCATCGTGCCGCGATCGAACGCTACCGCGAAATCGAAGAATACTTTTTCGCCGATATCGTGCTACTCGCAAACGAGGAGGTGGACGAACGTGAGGTTGAGGCGCTGACGCGCGCCGTTCTCAGGGCGTTCGATCAGTATGTAAAGCTGAACATGAAGATCCCACCAGAGATACTGACCTCGCTTGCGGGTATCGATGACGCCGGGCGTTTGGCAGATACCATTGCTGCACATTTGAGTCTTAAGCTCGATGAGAAGCAACAGGTTCTAGAGATAACCAACGTGCGCGATCGCCTCGAACGGATACTGACTGTGATGGAGTCAGAAATCGATCTGTTGCAAGTGGAAAAACGTATCCGCGGACGCGTGAAGCGGCAGATGGAAAAGAGTCAGCGCGAGTATTACTTGAACGAACAGATGAAGGCGATCCAAAAGGAATTAGGCGAACTTGAGGAGTCGCCTAATGAGGCCGAGGAGCTCGCACAGAAGATCACAAAAGCGGGAATGCCGAAAGAAGTGCGGCAGAAAGCTGAATCCGAGCTAAATAAGCTACGGATGATGTCTCCGATGTCAGCCGAGGCGACCGTAGTTCGCAATTACATAGACTGGCTGATAAATGTGCCATGGAAGAAGCGATCCCGCATCCGTAAAGATTTAAACAAGGCCGGGAAGATACTCGAAGAAGATCACTACGGCTTGGAGAAGGTCAAGGAGCGCATCGTTGAATATCTTGCTGTACAACAGCGCGTAGATAAGCTTAAAGGTCCGATCCTGTGCCTGGTCGGTCCTCCGGGTGTCGGCAAAACCTCATTGGGGCAGTCAGTTGCCCGCGCCACCGGCCGCAAATTTGTTCGGATGTCGTTGGGTGGCGTGCGCGATGAGGCTGAGATTCGTGGACACCGCAGGACTTATATCGGCTCGTTACCAGGCAAGATCGTTCAAAACATGGCCAAGGTTAAGGTCCGCAATCCGTTGTTCATGCTGGATGAAGTTGACAAGATGTCGATGGATTTCCGCGGCGATCCGTCGTCGGCTTTGCTCGAGGTCCTGGATCCGGAACAAAACCATGCCTTTAACGACCATTACCTTGAGGTGGATTACGATCTTTCCGATGTCATGTTCATCACGACGGCGAATACGTTGAATATACCGCCGCCATTGTTGGATCGCATGGAGGTCATTCGGCTGTCTGGGTATACCGAGGATGAGAAAGTCAATATCGCGGTTCGCTACCTGGTACCGAAGCAGCGCAAGAACAATGGCTTAAAAGGAAAAGAAGTGTCGATATCGGAAACTGTCATACGAAATATCGTGCGCTACTATACGCGTGAAGCCGGCGTGCGTAATCTCGAGCGCGAGATCGCCAAGATATGCCGCAAGGTCGCCAAAGAAATAGTGCTGGGCAAGCGGGACGACAAGAAGGTGGTCATCACGCCTCGGAACCTGGAGAAGTACCTTAGTGTGCGACGTTACCGCTACGGCATGGCCGAGGAGAAAAATGAAGTCGGCCAGGTAAAGGGTCTTGCTTGGACCGAGGTTGGCGGGGAGCTACTGACGATTGAGAGCGCGATTCTGCCAGGTAAAGGAAAGCTATTGATCACAGGGAAGCTCGGCGATGTCATGCAGGAATCCATTCAGGCCGCCATGAGCGTGGTCCGCAGTCGCGCATCAAAGCTGGGACTTTCGGCAGATTTCTACCAAAACCATGATTTTCACGTTCATGTCCCTGAGGGGGCCACGCCTAAGGATGGTCCGAGCGCCGGTATCGGCATGTGTACCGCTATGGTGTCCGCACTTACGCGAATACCCGTGCGGTGTGATGTAGCGATGACCGGCGAGATCACCCTGCGCGGAGAGATATTGCCTATCGGCGGTTTAAAGGAAAAGCTGCTGGCGGCGCACCGTGGCCGCATCAAGATCGTGTTAATTCCTGAGGAGAACGAGAAGGATCTTGTCGATATTCCCAAGAAGATTCGCGACGATCTCGATATCCGAGCGGTGCGTTGGATCGATAAGGTTCTCGAGAGTGCGCTGGAGAAGATGCCGGAACCGGTCGACGAAGGCAAGGATGTGGAACCTGGACCCACCAAAGCGACGGAGACACAAGCCGATACGGTCCAGCCGCTCACGACCCATTAATCGCGTCGCCGCCAGGAGCGTTGTAGCGAGCACAGCACTCTGCCGGTTTACGGCTGCCGCATGCTGCACCAAGAACCACCAAGCTGGTAAAGCATTTACCTATGCCGTAAACTAGCGCCCCTTTACAGGGTGCTTAGCTCAGTTGGTAGAGCGTCGCCCTTACAAGGCGAAGGGCGGGGGTTCGAACCCCTCAGCACCCACCAGCTAGATACTATAGACTAGGTACTAGAAACTAGCGGTGAGAGTGCAGTCGATGGATGCTTTAGCTTTCGGCAGCGTTTGATTTCTCTTTTCTAGTTTCTAGTCTCTGGTTTCTTCATTGGAGCGGTAGTTCAGTTGGTTTAGAATACCGGCCTGTCACGCCGGGGGTCGCGGGTTCGAGTCCCGTCCGCTCCGCCAGTGGATATCAACGGTGAGAGACGTTTATCACCTTGGTCGGTTATATCGGCGCTCGTGGCTTAGTAAAAGGAGTGGTCATTTTAGCTTGGAGCCGCGGGCGTCGCTGTAGCAAGTCGCCCCGTCTGCATAATGAGCTTTTCCCCTAACCAAAAGATATTACGCTTATGCTAGCCGCCATCAGAGATAGGATCCACGGCATCGTTGCTGGGTTTTTCGTCGGGCTCATTATTCTTGTGTTTTTACCCTGGGGAGTGTACTCGTACCTCGGGGGTGACACCGATATCAATGTCGCTGAGGTGGACGGTGTGAAGATCAGCCAGCGGGCCTACCGGTTAGCGCTTGACCGGTTGCTCAGTGGTAACCTCAATCCTGCGCTTCTCGATAACGTTCAGTTCAAACGCCAAGTGCTCGACGGACTAATCGATCAGACATTGATGATGCAAAACGCCCTGAACCAGAGTTACCGCGTTGGTAACGCCGACCTGGGGCGTTTGATCCGTGAGGCTCCGGAACTGCAGCGAGAAGGTCGTTTCGACACACAGCTCTATGAGGCAGTGTTACGGCGCGAAGGGCTAAGCAAAGAGACATTTGAGGAGCGTTTGCGCGCGAATCGTGTGAGCGCGCAGATCCAGAGTGGATTACGCGAAAGTGAGTTGGCGTTGCAAAGAGAAAAGGTAGCGCTGTTGCGTCTTTGGCGGCAGACGCGTGAGTTCGATTATGTCGTCATTGCGCCGGCTCGTTTCATGCAAAGTGTTGACGTTACAGACGATGAAATCAAAGAGTACTACGAATCGCACGTCGATGATTACAAGACGCCGGAGCAAGTACGCATCGAGTATGTTCGGCTGGCTGCCGAGGATTTGGCTGCAGATTACAAACCAACCGAGGGTGAATTGCACAAGGCCTATGAGCAAGACGTGGGACGTTACACGGTAGCGGAGAAGCGCCGCGTTAGTCATATCCTGATTGAGCTAGCGGCGGATGCCGGAGAGGAAGCGGAGAAAGAGAGTCTGGAGAAGGCCCGTGATATTGAGAAGCAGTTGCGAGCGGGAGCCGATTTTGCGTCGCTTGCCAAGGAGCATTCCGCGGATAGTGGAACGGCGGCGAACGGTGGAGATCTTGGTTATATAGAGCGTAATACGCTGCCGGCGCAACTTGAAAAGGTGGTATTTGCGCTCGAAGTCGATGCGATCAGCGAACCGGTGCGGACGGATGATGGCTACCATATCGTCAAGTTGACCGAACACACACCGCCTAGGCGAAAGCCATTCGAGGAGGCACGCGCGGACATTGAGAAGCTGTCGCGCCAGCAACATGGCGAAGAACAGTTTTACGAGAAGTTCGAGGAAATGACCAATCTGGTCTACGAACAGCCGGATAGCCTCAAGCCAGTGGCCGAGGCACTCGGGTTAGAGATCAAGCAAAGTGATTGGTTTGACCGCGGTGGCGGCGCTGGTATTACGGCGCAACCGAAGGTGATCGGGGCCGCATTCAGTCCGGAGGTGCTCGTCGAATCTCTCAATAGCGACACCATCGAGATCGGCCGCGACACGCTTGTGGCGTTGCGAGCCATTGGTCATCGCGAGGCGGCGCGTAAGCCGCTGGCGGAAGTACGCGATGCGATCAAGAATTTGCTGCAAAAGGAGCGCGCGCGTGAGGAGGCAACGAAGCTCGGCGTCGATGTCGTTGACCAGCTTCGCGGTGGAAAGCGCTTGGACGTGGTAGCAAAAGACAAGGGACTGACGGTACAGCAAGCGAAACTGATTACTCGGCTGAAGCCGCAAGCGGTGGATCGGCGTATCGTCGCCGCCGCGTTTAAAGCCCGCAGGCCGAAGGCGGGCGAGTTCGTCTACGGCGAGGTCGATCTCGGCGATCGTGGTTATGCCGTGTTTGCGTTGACGCGCGTAGAAGAAGGCAATACCGAGGAAGTGGACGAGGCGCTAAAGCGACGGGTGGAGGACACGTTGAGGGCGCGTGAAGGTCTCAATTACTTCGCCGATTACCTGAAGCGTCTGCGGAAAACTGCAGATATTAAAGTGTTTGCCGACCGGCTCTGAGCCGCTCCCGAGAGCGTCTAGCCGGCCTGCTCCATGAGGCCTTGCCCGAGCGCGACGGTATTGAAGCCGCCGTCGACATAAGTGATTTCGCCGGTAATGGCGGATGCCAGGTCCGAGCACAAGAACGCCGCGACGTTTCCGACTTCGTCAATAGTCACCCCACGCCCGAGCGGTGCCATTTTTTCGTAATAATCCAGCATCTTCTTGAAATCGGAGATCCCCGCCGCCGCCAGCGTCTTTATAGGACCGGCAGAGATCGCGTTTACGCGTATCCCTTCCGGGCCCAGGGCCTGAGCCATGTAGCGCACCGTCGCTTCGAGGCTGGCCTTGGCCAATCCCATGACGTTGTAATTCGGTACTGTCCGCACGGCGCCGATATAGGTCAGCGTCAGCATTGCGCCCGTGCGATCTTGCATCATGACGCGTCCGGCCTTGCCCAGTGCCGCGAAGCTGTAGGCGCTGATCTCTTGCGCCAACAGAAAACCATTGCGGCTCATGGTATCGAGAATGGACCCGGTAAGCTCTTCCCGTGGGGCATAGGCGACCGAATGCACAATGATGTCGAGACCATCCCAGTAATCGTCAAGGTGTGCGAATACCCCTTCGATCTGCTGATCGCTCGCGACGTCGCACGGTATGAAGATGTCCGAATTGGTCTGGGAACCGAGCTTCTCGACGCGCGCCTTCAGTCTTTCGTTCTGATAGGTGTAGGCTAGCTCCGCCCCTTCACGATGCATGGCCTTTGCAACGCCCCATGCGATGGAACGGTCGCCGGCCACTCCCACGATGAGCGCCCGTTTCCCTGAAAGAAATCCCATCTCGACTCCTCCCGCTGTGAGTGTGTCCTAGCGTGAGTGTACAGTAGCGAAAAATCCCGCTGACGGGAAGAGGGACAACGCGGAGGAATCTGGTATATTTTGCATCAAATTGCGGTGTTGGAGCGTTCACATTAGGGGCAGATACTCACCGTGGTCTCATCCCGGTTTGAGTTGCATCGGGTGCAAGATGACGCGTAGGCGATTCCGGACTTTCGCGTCGCATGTGTTCATCGCTTTGGTTGCGGTGTGTTCCGGTGAAGCGCTGGCGGCTTGGAACAATCCCTACCCCGTAAGCGATGAACAGGCCAACACTCTCTATTCATTCTTCAGGGAACGTCCGAAGACTCTCGACCCTGCGCGGTCCTACAGTTCAAATGAATACGAGGTTATCGCGCAAATCTATGAACCGCCGTTTCAATATCACTATCTGAAACGTCCTTATACGCTGGTACCGCTGACCGCCACAGCGGTTCCACAACCGATCTACTACGACAAGCGTGGCCGGCAGCTGCCTGCAGATGCTGCTGTAGCGGACATCGCCCATAGTGTATATGAGATACGTATCCGGCCAGGGATCTACTATCAACCGCACCCCTGTTTTGCCCGAGATGAGCAGGGTCGTTACCGTTATCATGATCTAACGCCGGCAGAGTTGCGCCAGCGCCGACGTATTACTGATTTTCCACACGGCGACACACGCGAATTAGTGGCCGCCGACTATATCTATCAGATCAAGCGCCTGGCCCACCCGAAGCTGCATTCTCCGATCCTCAGTCTGATGAGCGAGTATATCGTCGGACTCGCCGACTATGCGCGCGAACTGCAAGCCGCCTACCGTCAGCTAACAGATCAGGCGTTCCTAGACCTCACGCGCTATCCGCTGGCTGGAGTGGAACATGTGGATCGTTATACCTACCGAGTCAAAATCCAAGGTAAATATCCGCAGTTCCGCTACTGGATGGCGATGCCATTTTTCGCACCCATGCCCCCGGAAGCAGATCGGTTCTTTTCACAACGCGGCATGGCGGACCGGAACCTGACGCTTGATTGGTATCCCGTCGGCACCGGCCCCTACATGCTCACCGTCAACAACCCTAACCGGCAGATGGTGTTGGAACGCAATCCCAAGTTTCACGACGAGCGTTACCCGGCTGAAGGCACGCCGGGCGATCTGGCCAAGGGCTTGCTAAGAGATGCCGGAAAGCGTTTGCCGTTTATCGACAAGGCAATCTATAGCCTGGAGAAGGAGAACATACCAAGGTGGAATAAGTTTCTTCAGGGTTATTCGGATCGTTCCGATGTTCTGGCCGAAAGTTTTGATCAGACAATCCGGGTAACGACCGCTGGCGATACCGAGCTGACAGCAGAGATGCAGACCAAGGGCATTCGCCTTTTAACTAGTGTTGCACCGTCGACCTATTACCTTGGATTTAACATGCTCGACCCGGTAGTAGGTGGTTACAGTGAGCGTAGCCGCAAGTTGCGCCAGGCGATATCGATTGCCATTGACTACGAACAATACATACTGATTTTCCGTAACGGCCGTGGGATTCCCGCCCAAGGACCACTGGCGCCGGGCATATTCGGCTACCGCGCCGGGTGTGATAGCAGAAACGCTTACGTTTATGACTGCGTTGATGGGCGGCTCAAACGCAAACCGATCGAAGTCGCACAGCGCCTCTTAGCAGAGGCGGGCTACCCTAATGGTCGTGACGGCGCCACCGGCAAACCGCTGTTGCTGTACTTCGATACGCCGGCAACGGGACCGGAGGCCAAGGCCGATTTCGATTGGATGCGCAAGCAATTCCAGAAGCTCAATATCCAGTTGGTCGGCCGCGCCACCGACTACAATCGCTTTCAAAAGAAAATGCGCGAGGGTGATGCCCAGATCTTTCGCTGGGGTTGGAATGCCGACTATCCGGACCCCGAGAATTTCCTGTTTCTGCTCTATGGTCCAAACAAGAAAGTAGGTGAAGACGGAGAGAACGCCTCGAACTACGAGAGCCCCGAGTTTGATCGTCTATTCGAGCATATGAAAAACATGGATAACGGGCCCGCGCGTGCCCGTATCATCGATCGAATGCTGGACATCGCGCAGCGCGACGCCCCGTGGGTATGGGGGCTCCACCCCAAACGGTTCATACTGCACAACCCCTGGGTTTATAACCTCGAACCAAACAATTTGGCGAACAACACGCTCAAATATATTCGTGTCGACCCATCGTTACGGGCAGAAAAGCGCGAGCAGTGGAACAAGCCAGTGCTATGGCCGGTTGGTTTGTTAGGGATTGTGCTGGTGGTTAGCGCGATACCCGCCGTCGTCTCCTACATGCGTAAGGAAGCACAGGTAAAGCGGTGATCGCCTATATCGTTCGTCGGATTCTTTATGCCATTCCCATTCTCATCGGCGTAAACCTTCTTACTTTTACGCTGTTCTTCTTTGTTAACACCCCGGACGACGTCGCCCGCCTGCAGCTAGGGGTAAAACGCGTTACCCCTGAGGCAATCGAGAAATGGAAGATCGACCATGGCTATGACAAGCCGCTGTTGTATAACGCTGGCGCAATAGGGACAGCGCAGCTCACAGATACGATTTTCTTCGAGCACTCCGTCAGGCTATTTCTGTTTGACTTTGGGCAGGCCGATGATGGTCGCGACATCAGTCACGACATTGGCGAGCGTATGTGGCCAAGCCTGGCCATTGCCATACCGACCTTGATGATCGGGGTCTCGGTCAACATCACATTTGCAATGTTGCTAGCGTTTTTCCGAGGCATGTATCTGGACACGTGGGGTGTGGTGTTGTGCGTCATCATGATGTCTATCTCCCTATTGTTCTACATCATCGGTGGGCAGTATGTCACCGGTAAGCTGCTTCGGTTGGTGCCGATTTCCGGCTATGACACCAGTTGGCAGGCCATCAAGTTCGTTATCCTTCCCGTCATTATCGGTGTGGTGAGTGGCATTGGTGCTGGCACGCGCCTCTATCGGACTTTTTTCTTAGAAGAGATCAACAAAGACTATGTGCGCACCGGGCGAGCGAAAGGGCTCTCGGAATTGCGGGTGTTGTTTCAGCATGTGCTGAAGAACGCCATGATTCCCATCTTGACCGGTGTGGTGGCGGTAATTCCGCTGTTGTTTATCGGTAGCCTAATCATGGAGTCGTTTTTCGGCATACCGGGTCTCGGCAGCTACACTATCGACGCCATACGTCATCAAGATTTTGGCATTGTGCGGGCCATGGTGTTCTTGGGTGCGGTGCTGTACATCATCGGGTTGCTGCTGACCGATATCAGTTACACCCTCGTAGATCCACGCGTGCGTCTGAATTGAGCCTGGTGTCGTCACCCATAGACTAATGCCACAGTTTATTTTCCTCTGGACCGATACGCTTATCTACGTGTTGCTCACGGCGGTTGTTGCCTTTGCCGTCTATGCGCTGCGCCACGAGCATCTGCGCGCGCCCTGGCGACAAGTCCGGCGACGACCCATGGCGATGGGGGCGCTGGTAATATTGCTGGCCTATGTTGCGGTGGGGCTGTTGGATTCCGTGCACATGCGCTTGCGGCTGGCCGGCGACGATCCGCAGAACGTTCAATATGCCCCTGAGATCGTCAGCGCGCTGGATCTTATCGGTGAACCACTGGTGCGTCGCTCAGAAGTGAGCTTCTCGGCGCCTTTTGCCACCCACGCCTTCGTCAAACAAGTGGTCCAACAACCCGATGGCCGCACGACGATGGAGTATCCACGTTTGCGATATGGCGGCGCCCATTTGCAACGTCCCGATCGGCGCCTTGGCGACATTGTCGCGCGCGCCCTCAAGGGCGGCATGATAGGTGGCTTGGTATGGATAATGCTGATCGCCACTGTCGTCTTGCTTGCCCGGCAGCAGGGTGAAACCGCAGCCAAGGTGCTGGAGCGAATGGTGCGCGGACAAGGCGACACGCCGTGGCGGCCTATCCTGCTAACGGCTGGCACGGGGATCATCTTAATAAGCATGGTCGCGAACCTATCAATGCACTATCACATTCTCGGCACGGACCAGGTGGGCCAGGATGTCTTGTGGCGATCGGTAAAGAGCATTCGCACCGGGCTGGTCGTGGGCACGCTCACGACCCTCGTCATGCTGCCGTTCGCGGTGGTGCTTGGCGTTATGGCGGGTTACTTCCGCGGCTGGGTGGACGATGCCATCCAGTACACCTACACGACCCTAAGCTCCATCCCCAGCGTGCTTCTCATTGCCGCTGCCATTCTCAGCCTACAAGTGTATATCGCAACGCATGAAGAAGCGTTTACGACCGTGGTCGAGCGTGCCGATCTGCGCTTGCTGTTTTTGTGTTTGATTTTGGGGGTGACCAGCTGGACCGGATTATGCCGGTTGCTGCGTGGCGAGACCCTCAAACTACGCGAGCAGGACTATATCCAGGCCGCCACTGCCCTCGGCGTACGCCATGCGCAAATCATGATGCGACACATTTTGCCCAATGTCATGCACCTCGTTTTGATCACGGTGGTGCTCGATTTCAGCATACTCGTGCTGGCGGAGGCGGTGCTTTCCTATGTCGGTGTAGGCGTGGATCCGAGCACGGACAGCTGGGGCAACATGATTAATAGTGCGCGCTTGGAAATGGCGCGCGAGCCTGTCGTGTGGTGGAGTCTGACGGCAGCATTTGTATTCATGTTTGGCCTGGTGTTGGCAGCTAATCTTTTCGCCGATGCCGTACGCGACGCCTTCGATCCACGGTTAAGAAAGTAGGATTCCATGGCACCACCCCTATTGAGCGTGGAGGGCTTGAAGACTTGGTTTGAGACCGAGGAGGGGACGGTACGGGCGGTCGATGGTGTCTCAT
>JBHIDJ010000079.1:0-14506 GCA_046760105.1 Acidiferrobacterales bacterium
GTCTATGACATTCGAGATTCGTGGCAGGGCTTGGTTTTGCATCAACGGCATGGAACTTTAATCCGTTGCGGTGGCGTGGCCGTAAACAAAATCGCCTACCGGTGGTCCTTATCTTGAAAGAATACGCCTTCGGTACCGTTTGCCATCTGTTCGGCGCTCGCGTGCCCGCCGTATCGACTACGATGAGGCCGTTATTAGGCACGCCCGTCACCACGGGGCGCTCTCCGTTCTGTGCCGAGCTGTCTGCCTACGTGTTTTGTGCGTTGCCCCGTCGTCAGGCCGCCATCTGCGACTGATCGTCGTTGGCGACAGCTTGCGGCGTGCTGATGAGTGCCTCAGCGCCTGAGCGCGAGGATGTGGCACGTGTGGGCGAACCCGCTCCCAACTGCTGCTCGACGATGGCGCGTATGTCGCCACGTGCTACGCCGATGTCCTTCAGCTGCCAGTCCGATAGCGCCTCCAGCGCGCGGATGGATGTGCGCCGCCGCTGCCAGCGGCGAAGCGCCGCCAACGATCTGCGCGTCAGCGCTATCACCCGCAGCGGCCGTGCATCGCCCAGCTGCCGCGTGAGATGCACTTGAACCGGGTCGAATCTGTGAAGGGTACCCAATACCTTCTGCCTGTGGGCCAAGGATACGTTCTGCATGACTGTCTCTCCCAAAAATGTGGGCCTACCCGATTAGCAAGGAGGCCAAACCGAGCAGTACCAGGGCACCAATGTAGGCCGCCCCAACCCGTGCCGTCATTTCCTCGAAAATCGTTTCCCTAGGCATACTTTTTATACAGTTAAACAAGTAGTTAGCGTGTTGTGCGTCGCAGCAATTATTGCGGCGCAGCATACGCAAAGAAAGGATATTTGTCAATAGCCAAGCGACACTTCGGCAGGAAGAGTGAGGACCAGTAAGTCGACCGTGGATGGGCCGTAGGCGAGCTTGAGGAGCGGTGGGACGTTACCCTGTGTGTATCAGCGCAACGCCCCTGAGCCGGGAGGTCGTCCGCCAGGTTGTCGTAGCGATCGGACGCCCGAGTGTTCGCTCCCTTTGGTGTTGGCTGTCCCTTAGGCCAGTCTCCGGTAATCGAGGCTGAGTTCTCCGGCGCCATGGGCCGCCAGAATCAGACAACCACCTGCAATGCTCAAGTTTTTCATGAACATGATCATCTGCATCTGATTGCCGAAGTCCATGTGGAACACGAGCGCGGCGAGCACGGAGAATATAGCAAGACCCCAGGCTGCCAGACGCGTCTGCCAGCCGATCACGATTGCAATGGGCGCAACGATCTCCAGGATGATCACTAAAGGCAGCAATATACCCGGTACGCCCTGAGACTCCATGTACCCTTGGGTGGCGGCGTAGCCACCGATTTTGTTGAGACCGGATATCAAAAACATGAGTGTGAGCAAGATACGACCGGCAAGATCTACGTATTTGTTCATTGTTTTGCTCCACAATTATTTATCCCTAAATCGAAAGTACATTTACTGCGGTCAAGACACTCTTGCATCAACCACGCCCACTCTCGCTCAGGACAGGTCAAACAGCAAAATCTCCGCATCCGTCATGGCTTGGATGTTGAGCAAATCCGTATCGCTCACGGCGGCACCGTCACCTTCATTCAGCGCGTCATTGTTGAGCGTTACCTGACCACGGACGACCTGTAACCACGCATAGCGACCTGCAGTTAACCGATGCGACGTGGCTTCATTGGCGATGAGCACGGCGCTGTACAGGTTTACATCTTGGTAAACAATCACCGAGCCATCACGCCCGTCACGGGAGGCGACTAAACGCAGTCGACCGCGCCGTTCTTCAAACGGAAACGCACGCTGTTCGTAACTTGGTGTCAACCCACGGCTTTCTGGATGAATCCAGATCTGCAGAAAGTGAACCGGAGTCGTGTCCGAGTGATTGTACTCGCTATGGCGAATCCCCGTACCGGCGCTCATCCGCTGCACGTCACCCGGTCGAATGATTGAGCCATTACCAAGGCTATCGTTATGTTCGAGTGCGCCCTCTAGCACATAACTGACGATCTCCATGTCTCGATGACCGTGCTCGGCGAAACCACCGCCCGGCACGACGCGATCCTCGTTGATAACCCTAAGGTCGTGAAAACCCATGTAATGGGGGTCATAGTATTCGCCGAACGAGAAGGTGTGGCGGCTTTTGAGCCAGTTGATCTCAAAGCGTCCGCGTTCATCTGATTTTCTTATTTTTATCATGCGGTTCTCCTTTTCGCTTTTGGATTTGCGGCACTATCGATGTGCGCCAGATACCCATACTATATGGAGACTTGATAGATTGATAGCGAAAAGGAATCAGACGGTCACTGACGCAACTCCGGTGAGCATCACAGACAGAATGGACTGCGAGCTATTCGTTCTAGTGTTGCCGGGATGCGCTTGTTGTGTCAAAAGCAAACCGTCAAGATCGATACGCTGTAGGATGAAAATTTATTGCTCCTCGGTGATCAGGGCCTGTTTTCGAGAGCAGGTGTTACGTGTTTGTCCTGGGTTGTCAGCCGTCGGATCGCGCAAGCGAGGTTACTCAGCAGACACTGGAGGGTAACGGGCTTGCGACGATCGGCGTTACCGTTCTGCTTTGCAAGGTGCTGGGCGCGGACACGTATACGCGCGGGGTACCGGTGATTCGACAGTTTGCAGACTCGATACTACGATGGCGCCTGACGTTGGGTTGCCGCTCGACCTGCCTGTGCCAGAAGGCCATCACGGCCGTGCGCCAAGCGGTGCTCGCTTGTTCGCTGACGTGTGTAAAGATGCTATCTTATGTGCGTGCTGAGACGCGTTTGCATACGAAGGCTAAGTGCCAGTGGTGATACGGATGGAGGTTGTTTAGCCGCAATTTCTTGAACCAAAATAATGGTTTATACTGCAGATAGTTGAGATACTGATTTGCACGTACTTTGCACTTACGGGTGTTAGTCGATAGGCTATAGTTAACAGCAATGAACGACGCGACGAGCACAGCAATGGCAGGGGGAGCGCCAGCGCCCGCGCAGGGCGCGAATGGTACGGGCGACCCGCTGCGTTTCCTCGGTCAGGTGCTGATGCTGGCGGTACGTCACAAGGCGTCGGATATCCACCTGCGCGCGCGCAACCATCCTATCCTTCGTGTTGACGGTGTTTTGCGTGCGGTACGTGAGATTCCGTCGTTCGCGCCCGATATGTTAGAACGCATTGCCCGCACGATGATGTCGCCACGGCACGCGGCTGAGTTCGAAAAGAGTCGTCAGGTCGATCTCTCATTTGGTTTCAAGGACATCGGTCGTGTGCGCGTTAACATCTTCCAGCAGCGCGGCAGTGTGGGCATGGTACTGCGCGTAATCAGCACGGAAATTCCACGACCGCCGGAATTGAAGCTGCCGGACATCGTAAGCGGATTCATTAAAGAAGAGCGCGGTCTCGTATTGGTTACGGGAGCAACGGGCTCCGGTAAGTCGACCACGCTGGCGTCGTTAGTGAATGAGATCAATCTCTCCCAGACGAGACATATCATTACTATCGAAGACCCAATCGAGTTCTTGTTTACTGAGCGGCGCTCCATCATTACCCAGCGTGAAGTCGGTATGGATACCAACACGTTTGCTGATGCCATGCGCGCCGCGATGCGTGAAGACCCCGATGTTGTTCTGCTCGGTGAGATGCGTGATCCGGAAACTATTGAAACGGCACTCACGGCGGCTGAGACCGGTCACCTGGTTTTCTCGACCATGCACGCGCCCGCGGTTGCGGAAGCGATCCCGCGCATCATCACGGCGTTTCCCCCGGAGGCGCAAGCCAGTATTCGGGGTAAACTGGCGCAGAACATCCACGGCGTGGTGGCGCAGCGTCTAATTCCTCACAAAAGCGGGCAAAGTCGAATCGTGGCATGCGAGGTTCTGACCGCATCGGCGTTGGCGCGTGAGCTCATTCTTGATCCACTCAAGGTCAAAGACCTTGCAGATCTCATCAAGAAAGGCACTCTATCTGAGGGTATGCTGAGCTTCGACGCCGCTTTATTCGATCTCTATAAGCAAGGGGCGATCGACGACGAAATTGCCCTGCAGCACGCGACAAGCCCAACCGACCTGAAGCTCAAGCTGGACGGATTCTAAGTCGTAACTGGTGGCTCGTGACTAGTAGCTGGTTGTTATCGAGTTACGAGCCACTAATTAGTACTCGCCAATCGCTAATCACCAGTCACCAATCACAGAATTTCACTGGCATAGTCCGCCAGGCGTGAACGTTCCCCACGCTGTAGCGTGACGTGGCCGCTGTGCTCCCAGTCCTTAAATCGATCCACCGCGTACGTCAGCCCCGACGTGGTTTCCGTCAGGTAAGGTGTATCGATTTGCGCAATGTTGCCTAAACACACAATCTTGCTGCCGGGGCCAGCACGGGTGATCAGGGTCTTCATCTGATGCGGGCTTAGATTCTGCGCCTCGTCGATGATGATGAATTTCTTTAGAAAGGTGCGGCCACGCATGAAGTTGAGCGACTTAATGTGCACGCGGTTGCGAATGAAGTCATGGGTTACAGCGCGCCCCCAGGCCCCGTGATCACGACCACCGGTCTCATGCAAGACGTCGAGGTTGTCTTCAAGCGCACCCATCCAGGGTCCCATCTTCTCTTCCTCGGTGCCCGGCAGGAAACCAATATCGTCACCGACCGGCACGGTCGCACGGGTCATGATAATCTCCGTGTAGCGTTTCTCTTCCAGGGTCTGGGTGAGACCGGCGGCGAGTGTAAGTAGGGTCTTGCCGGTTCCAGCCTGCCCAAGCAGGGTGACGAAATCGATCTCTGGATCCATCAGTAGATTGAGTGCGAAATTCTGCTCGCGGTTACGGGCTTGTATACCCCACACTCTTTGTTGCTCTTGCCTGTAGTCCTTGATTACTTCGAGGGTGGCGGTATTTGTGCACTGGCGCACTATCACCGCGAGCGGCTGCTTGCCGTCCGTAAACAGAAATTCGTTGGGATACCAGCCCCGCGCCTTCGGGTCCCGGATGGTGTAATAGGCGCGTCCCTGATCGCGCGCTCGGGGTCCGATACCCACGCCGGGGTGGTCCCAGAAATCGTTGTCGAGCCTTTCCATCCCGGTGTAGAGCAGATCGGCGTCGTCCAGCACCTGGTCATTGGTGTAATCCTCAGCGCGTATGCCTAGTGCATGGGCCTTGATACGCAGATTAATGTCCTTGGAGATCAGCGTGACTTCGCTTTGCGAGTGCGCCTTACCGAGGTCGAGCGTAATACCTAAGAGCGTATTATCGGAGCTGTCCGGCGACAGTCCCTTCGGCAGACGACTCTTCACCGCGTTTGAATAAAAGTAAAGGCGTCCGACCTTCATGCCCGGTGTGTACGATGGCAATTGCACACCACGCGATATGTCCCCATTGGCATGTTCTATCAGGTCGTCTAAAAAGCGACTGACCTGCCGCACATTACGAGCAACCTCGGACATACCGACTTTTGCCGCATCCAGTTCTTCCAGCACGACAATAGGTAGATATATATCGTGCTCCTGGAAGCGGAGCATAGCGGTCGGGTCGTGGATCAGGACATTCGTGTCGAGGACGAAGATTTTCTTGCGCTTAGGCATGGAGCTGTTTCGCTAATGTCGAATGGATTGTAATCCGAAGCAAATCGTTCAAGGCAAACACGCCGAGCGGGAGATATGTAAAAGAAGATCTAACGGCACATCCGTGTGCTATGACTGCGTCCTCAACTGTATAAATCGTATATTTTGGTACCACTCCTGCGCCTCTGCATACTTTCGCGTAAACGGTCAAGCGTTTTGAAATTAGTCTGCCTCCCGCTCGATGCTGCAGCAATGAGGTGCATTCATGCCTTCTACTGCGACACGCGCCTCTTCCGTTGCAAGCACCGCTCCAGTGACGGGATTGGGCCGAAAGGTGGTGCAGCCTTTGAGTCCTTTGTCGAAGGCTATTTCGTAAAGGCAATGAAAGTCCTCGAAGGGGTAGTCCTCGGGAACGTTGATGGTTTTGGAGATTGCGTTATCAACGTAGGGCTGCAACGCGGCCTGCATGGTCAGATGGGCCGTTGGCGATAAGCTGCTTGCGTCGACAAATTGTTCCGGTAGTGATGCGTGCATGCCTTTCTCACTTTGCCACAAACGATAAGCGTAGTCTGTTAAGTGGTAAGTAGCGTAGGTCCCTTCCGCTTCGAGAACCCGGCGCGAATAGGAAAAGTCATACACGGGCTCAACACCGCTCGAGATGTTATTTGCGAGCATGCTTATCGTACCAGTCGGTGCGATCGTGGTAAGGTGGCTGTTGCGTATCCCATGCTCGGTGATCCCAGTCCTTATATCCTCGGGCAGGCTTCGAATGAAATGCCCCTCAAGGTGCCTTTCTTTGTCAAACAACGGAAAGGAGCCCTTTTCCTGCGCCAGTGCAATCGAGGTGCGGTAAGCCGTGTAGCATATGGTGCGCATGACGCTGGCAGCGATGTCACGTGCCCGTTGTTCGCCATAGTGGAGGCCGAGCATAATCAGGGCGTCACCCAGGCCGGTAAACCCTAGCCCGAGATGTCGGGAACCGTGTGCTTGTTGCGCTTGTTGCGTGAGCGGGAACTGCGAGACGTCAATGACATTGTCCAACATGCGCGTGGCGATCGCGGCGAGCTCTTCAATACCCCCCATATCGAGGTGGGCTTTGTCCGACAAAGGTGCGCGAACAAAGCGCGTGAGATTGATGGCGCCCAGATCGCAGGCCCCATAAGGTGGCAGCGGCACCTCGCCACAGGGGTTCGTAGCAGTAATGCGCTCTCGATACCAGAGGTTGTTAAGACGGTTAATGCGGTCGATAAACAATACCCCCGGTTCGGCGTAGTCATACGTGGCGCGCATGATCTTCTCCCAGAGATCCTGCGCCCTTATTCGCCGAAGAACCCGGCAAGGTACCGGCATACTATGGGGCGACCAGTGGCGCATAACCGTTTCGGCGCTTGCCTCGTCCGTTTCCCCGAGCTCTGCTGTCGGAAACACCAAAGCCCACTCGTCATCTCGACGCACAGCTTCAATAAACTCATCGGTGACCTGGATAGATAGGTTGAAGTGACGCAGCTCGCGGCTTTCTCGTTTGGCTGCGACGTACACTTCAATATCAGGGTGGTCACAGCGCAGGGTGGCCATCATGGCCCCGCGACGCGCGCCGGTGGACAGCAAGGTTGAGCACATGCTGTCCCAGATGCGCATGAAGGAAACAGGGCCCGACGCGATGCTTCCCGTTGTGCGGGCTGGGGTCCCATGCGGTCGCAGCGTGGAAAAGTCATAGCCCACGCCACCCCCTTGCTGCATGGTAAGCGCGCCCTCCTTGAGGTTATCAAAGATGCTATCCATCGAGTCGTCGATTGCGCCCATCACAAAGCAGTTGAACAACGTCACCTTGTGATGGGTTCCGGCACCTGCCTGAATGCGCCCACCCGGTAGAAACTTGAATCCTTCCAATGCCTGGTAGAACCGCTGTTCCCATTGCTCGCGGTCGCTTGCTTCGACGCTAGCCAAGGCGCGAGCAATACGGCCCCACGTGTCCTCCACGGTGCGGTCATAGATCACCTTACCGTCCCGGTAGCGGTACTTGGTGTCCCAGATGTGGCGGGAAATGTCGGTGCCGAAATACTCCTTGCTCATAGTAGGGCAGCGATGCGCTTAGTTGGAAGCCTCCTGCTGGGCAACCTCTTGGTCTAGCTTGCCTGTCAGATCCTTGAGTGTCTGGGAAAACCGAACCGGGTAGGGCGGTTCCTCACCCAGTTTACGCAGATGTTCTGGCAAACAGTCGAGCTGCGCTGCCGCGCGCTTGCGCGATTGGGTTAGGGGTTCAGCCGGTATCAGGCGTTGCCCGCCCTGCATGACCTGCTGGATTAAGGGTTCTCCCGACTGACGGTCATCCTCCACGGTGATAATGTCACCGCTCATGCGCTTGTCACCGGTATCGCTATAGGAACGGTAAACCTGTTTGCGGCCCGGCCAGGTCGCTTTACCTTCCGAGCGTTTGCGCCGCGGATGCCCGGCGTACTCCACCAGCTTATACGCACAGTCCAGGTACGGCGCATCTTCGGACGTGTCTAAGCGCGTCCCGATACCAAAGCCGTCAATCGGTGCACCTTTGTCGAGGAGCTCACGCAACGCGGACTCGTCGAGATTGCCACTGCTGAAAATGTGGACCTTGCTTAGACCGCCCTCGTCGAGAATTTTTCGGACCTGGCGTGCGTGCTCGGCGAGGTCGCCACTATCCAGGCGTACCCCTTTCACGGCGATGCTGTGTTCCTTGAGTTGGGGTGCTAGCTCTACGACCTTCTGCGCAGCCGCCTCAGTATCGTAGGTGTCGATCAGCAACACGACATTGTCGGGCTGCGCGTAAGCAAAGTGTTCGAATGCCGCTGATTCACTCGTATGTGCCTGTACGAACGAGTGTGCCATGGTCCCGTAGATGGGGATATCAAACAGCTTTCCCGCGAGTACGGTGGCGGTGCCGCTAAAGCCGGCTAGGTAGCTCGCGCGGGCCGCCAGCAGGCCGGCCTCGGCCCCATGAGCACGCCGCAAGCCAAAGTCCACCAACAGTTTGCCGGGTGCTGCAAGCACACAGCGGGCGGCCTTGGATGTCAGCACCGTTTCGAAGTGAATCAGATTGATGAGTCGCGTTTCGATAAATTGTGCCTGCGGGATCGGGGCAGTGACGCGCAGGATCGGCTCGTTGGGAAAGAACACCGTGCCTTCGGGCATGGCGTGAACGTCCCCGGTGAATCGTAGGGTCGCGAGATAATCTACGAACTCCTGCGTAAAACGACCACTGTCTCGAAGCCACTGCAGCTCGTCATCTGTGAAATGCAGCGTCTCTAGGTACTGTAACGCCTCGTCGAGGCCCGCGGCTATCAGGAAACCGCGGCCAGGAGGCAGGTCCCGCACAAAAAACTCGTAAACGGCGGTCTCCTCCATGTCCTGCTCGAAGAAGCCCTGCAGCATGGTAAGCATGTAAAGATCTGTGAGCAGGGCGCTAGTGTTCGGACTCATCGAAGTGGGGCTAATCGCTACCTAGTGTTGCAGTCGTACACTGGCGAGTACAATGACAAGGAACCCGGCATCTACCGAACTGCTACCGTTAGCCACGCTGTCAAGCTATCATTTACGCGTCGCGGCCTTGCCGGCGGTCGTCCTTACGGACAATTTTAAGGTAGCTCGCCCGGGCAAACCAGTTCTTGTCAGTTGTTGCCCGCCAGCTGGGGGTAATGTGTTCACGTTCGTCCTAACACGGCTGCCTGATGTCATTTAACTGGCCCAACCTGTAAGCCGAAGAACTGCCGACATGTCACACGCCGAACTTTCCGTCCCATCCCATTTCGCACCCGAGCAAGTCGGTCATGTATGGCGCGTGCCGTATCAGGAACGTGCAGCGCAGGCTCACGAATGGTCGGTGCAACATGGTATCAGGCCAGCGGCCGAAGATGCCTTCAGGATTGGCCTGCTGGTCGTCGATGCACAGAATACGTTCTGTATGCCGGAATTTGAGCTGTTTGTCGCTGGACGCTCAGGCACGGGAGCGGTCGATGACAATCGCCGGCTGTGCGAGTTTATCTACCGCAACCTAGGCGTAATCACCCGGGTGATCCCGACTATGGACACGCATCAGGCAATGCAGATCTTCCATGCGATATATCTGGTCGACGAGCATGGGAAGCACCCGGCCCCTTTCACCCTTGTGGCCGTTGAAGAGATAGAGCAGGGGCACTGGAAGTTTGATCCCGAAGTCGCGCGTGGCCTTCACATGGAGTACGGCTACGGGCAGAGGCACTTACTGCATTACGTAAAGAAGTTGAGAGATACTGGCAAGTACGACCTTACCATTTGGCCATATCACTCAATGCTGGGCGGAATCGGTCACGCGTTGGTGCCCGCAGTGGAAGAGGCGATCTTTTTCCACAGCATTGCTAGATATAGTCAGCCGGATTTCCGGATTAAGGGCAACAATCCGCTGACAGAGCATTACTCGGTGCTCGGGCCTGAGGTAACGGCTGGGCCGGACGGACAGGCGATTGCACAGAAGGACCAACAACTGATCGACAGTCTGCTGAAGTTTGACGCAGTCCTTGTCGCTGGCCAAGCCAAGAGCCACTGTGTAGCTTGGACGATCGACGATCTATTGCGCGGCGCGCTTGAGCGCGACCAGGCGCTAGCGAGCAAGATCTATCTACTTGAAGACTGTACCTCAGCCGTGGTCGTGCCAGGTATCATCGATTATACGGACGAGGCAAATGCGGCTTTTCAGAGATTTGCGGACGCCGGTATGCACGTGGTCCAGTCCACCGATCCGATCAGGAGCTGGTCGGGCGTCAAGCTGTGATCTCCATTCTGCGTCGTTGAGCGACGGTCCTTTCCGCTAGATGGTGCGTCTAAGTAGCTTGCGCACGTCGCGTAGTGGCCGCGTGTTCAACACATGGCGTGCCTCGAGCCAGCCACGCCGCGCCTGACCGACCCCAAAGCGCAGGTTATCAAATCCCCCAGGCCGGTGAGCATCGGAGTCGATAGTTATTAAGACGTCTTCATCCTTGGCGACCTGGCAGTACCGATCGATGAGGTCCAGACGCTTGGGTTGTGCGTTAAGTTCAAGAAAACAGCCTCGATTTCTCGCCTCGCGGATTACGCGGATCATGTCCACATCAAAGGCGTCGCGTTCCTCGATCAATCGACCGCTCGGATGTGCCAAGATGCTGAAGTGAGGGTGATTCATAGCACGCACAATACGTTGTGTCTGTTTTGCCCGCGTCAGAGTGAACTTCCTATGCACCGCCCCCACGACCAGATCCAATTTGCCCAGGACCGCATCAGGAAGATCCAGGCCCCCGTCTTCCAGGATATCCACTTCAATGCCTTTCAGCACGTGGATGCCCTCGATTTCTTCGTTTAGACGATCGATCTCGTCGATTTGCACTGAGAGACGACGGCAATCCAGACCGCACGCCACAGTGAGGCTCTTGGAGTGGTCAGTGATCGCGAGATACTGGAATCCCCGGTCTCGTGCCGCTAAGACCATTTCATCGAGGCTACCTTCGCCATCCGACGCCCGCGTATGCACGTGCAGATCACCCTTCAGATCGGAGAGCTGCACCAGCTTAGGCAGTTCACCCCGTCGAGCCGCTTCGATTTCCCCACGATTTTCCCGCAGTTCCGGTGCGATGTGGGGCAGGCCCACAGTCGCGTAAACGGATTTCTCCGTCTCGCCGGCAACACGCCTATCGTTTTTGAATACACCGTACTCGTTGATCTTAAGACCGCGTCGCTGCCCCAGGCGGCGAATGGCAATATTGTGTGCCTTCGACCCGGTGAAATATTGAAGGGCTGCACCCAGACTCGTCTTGTCCACGACGCGCAAGTCAACCTGTAGGCCGCACTTAAGGATTACGGTAGAGCGTGTGCTCCCCTTGGAGACAACCTCTCGTACTTCATCGTACGCCCTGAAGCGATCCATGGCCGGGCTTCCACCGCTGGCGGTGGCGAGGATATCTAAATCGCCAACGGTCTCCTTCCGCCGCCGATAACTGCCCGCCACGTCTACGTGTTTGACGCCCACGGTTTGCTTCAAGTATTCCACCAAGGGTTCCGCATACTGGGCGGCAACAGCTAGGACGAACCGACGTTTCTTTTCTTGATGGGCCTCAAGCGCCCCTAAGATGTGGCGCTCGGTTTTTTCGCCAAATCCCGGGAGATCGCGAATGCGACCGTCCCGGACGGCCCGGTGGAGTTGCTTCGGCGTATTGATACCGAGTTCTTTGTAAAGAATATGCACCCGCTTGGGCCCGAGGCCGGGAATCTTCAGCAGCGCAGCGAGGGCGGCGGGCACGCGCCTGTGTAATTCCTTGAGTGCCTTACACGTGCCCGTATCAATAATCTCTTTGATCTTCGCCGCGAGGTCCTTGCCGATGCCAGGAATCCGGGTTGCATCCTCACCTTTTTCGATCAATGTCCTAAGATCGGGCCCGAGAGCCTGGATCGTGCGAGCGGCGTTTCGGTATGCGCGCACCCGGAAGGGGTTGGCACCTTCGATCTCGAGCAGATCGGCGATCTCATCGAAGATAGCGGCGATGTCGGCGTTATGTATCGGCATGGCTGATTTTGCCGGCCCGGGGTCCGTTCCAATACAATCCGAGCAGTTCCAACAGCTCCGCGCAATTCATGCGGTTCGCTTGCCTCGGTCGACCAAATGTATCAATCGCAATGCGTCACTGGGCGCGGCGCCTTCGGCGTCATTGTCGAAATAAACATGTACACCTCGTCCTTCCTTTAACCAAGCTCGTATGCGTCTGGCCCAGTTCTTGAGCGATGCAGCACTGTATGCGGAGGCATATGTTCGCGTGTGTCCATGGAGACGCACATAAACCATATCGGTTGTGACCGCATCCCACATGGGCCAGTCGGCCGCGTCTGATATGCACACCGCAAGCTGATGGGCGCGGAGGCAGTCCGCGACTTCCTCGTCGAACCACGAGATGTGGCGAAACTCGAGCGCGTGCCGCGTGTCGGGCCAGCGCTGTAAGGCTAGCGCAAAGACGCGCAGCTTCTCCATGTTCTTACGTAGTTGCGCGGGCATCTGCCAAACGACAGCAGCAAGTTTATCACCCAGACTTTGGGCGCGTTCCCGATCGAGGCGAATCGAAGCAAGCGGTTCATTCAGTTTTTTGTTATGCGTAAGAAAACGGTTACCCTTAATGGCAAAGCGAAAGTGCTCGGGAGTCTCATCGCGCCAGCGTTCGAACGTACGCTTTTCCTGCAGCCGATAAAAGGTGGCATTTACCTCGATGCCGGTGAAGTGCTCAGCACAGAAACGCAGCCAGTCCTTCCGCCGGACGCCATGGTAGAAGTTGTCTTTCCACGCCTCGTAGTTCCACCCACTGGTGCCGATGTAGGCATTTCCTGCCACCTGCCTACTGTCCTCAAGCAGACGTTAGTCGATTACGCAGTTTGAACTGCGTGGGATGGTGAACACGAACGGCGAGCCCGGGCCCTCCAGCGAAGCAGGACAGCGCCGCGCAGAAGGGTCTGCCGGCGCTTGTAAAATCCATCGCAATCCGTGAGCGCTGCTCGTCGACGTCTTACCCCTTAATACACACCAATGGCTCAAGCCGCGCCACCTTGCGGGAAAGGCCGACATCATGGGCAGCTTGTACTACCGCGCTGACATCCTTGTACGCTGCGGGGGCTTCCTCCGCCACTCCACGCATTGAGCGACTACGAATGAGGATACCTCTTTCTGCGAGTTCGTTGATAAGCTCACGGCCGCGCCAAGTACGCTTGGCCTGGTGGCGGCTCATGGCGCGTCCCGCACCATGGCACGAGGAACTGAACGAAAGCACTTCGCCTTGCTTCGTACCAACGAGAATGTATGATCCCGTGCCCATGGAACCGCCGATCAACACCGGCTGTCCGACATCGCGAAACACTGCGGGTAGCTCCGGATGACCAGGCCCGAAGGCGCGCGTTGCCCCCTTCCGATGTACGAAGAAGCGCTTACGTTCCCCATTAACAGTATGGTCTTCCACTTTACAGGTGTTGTGCGACACATCGTAAAGCAATGTAAGCCGTGCATGAGGGACCACCTTCGCGAACACCTCTCGGGTCAGGTGGGTGATGATCTCCCGATTGGCCAGCGCACAATTAATTCCGGCCCGCATGGCGCCGAGGTATGACTGACCGACGGGGGAATTGATGGGGGCGCAGGCAAGCTCCCGCTCGGGCAGCTCAATGCCGTATTCTTTTGCAGCTATAGCCATGCTTCTAAGGAACTCAGTGCCGATCTGGTGACCTAGACCGCGGGAGCCGCAGTGAATGGTCGCTACGATATCTCCCGGCTCAATGTTGAACGCCTTCCCGATGTCGGGATCATAGACATCGGCCACGTGCTGGATTTCGAGGTAATGGTTCCCTGACCCAAGCGTGCCCATCTCATCCCGCTGGCGCTTTTTCGCGTGTTCCGAGACTTTCTCGGGCATGGCGCCCTGCATGCGCCCGTGTTCTTCTATCCGCTCCAGGTCCTCAGGCTCACCATAACCCTGCTCTACTGCCCATCGGGCACCTCCAGCCAGCATCGCATCCATTTCATGAGGATCCAGGCGAATACGCCCCGTACTGCCCACACCTGCTGGTATCTCGCGATACAGGACGTCAGCCAAGGGGCTTTTCACGGCTTCCAGATCGTCTCGCTTTAAACCGGTATGCAGGGTGCGCACGCCACACGAAATGTCAAAACCCACGCCACCAGCAGAAACAACCCCGCCCCGATCGGCATCAAATGCCGCCACGCCGCCGATGGCGAAGCCGTAACCCCAATGGGCGTCCGGCATGGCATAGGACGCTTGCACGATCCCTGGCAGAGTCGCTACGTTTGTAACTTGCTCGTAAACCTTATGATCCATCTCACGGATCAGGGACTCATGGCCGTAGATAATTCCCGGTACCCGCATCTTGCCGTGCGGTTCGATCCGCCAAGCAAATTCAGA
>JBHIDJ010000080.1:0-14277 GCA_046760105.1 Acidiferrobacterales bacterium
TAGCAGGTGGCGGCAAGTGTAAAGGAACGCGTGTCGGGAAGAAAAGAGATGGAGGCTGGGGTCGGAATCGAACCGGCGTACACGGCTTTGCAGGCCGCTGCATAACCACTCTGCCACCCAGCCCGGGGTGAAGATTAATCAGAACAAAAAGGGAAAGCACGCCACTTGCATACCTTCCCTACTATTGAATCTGGAGCGGGAAACGAGACTCGAACTCGCGACCCCAACCTTGGCAAGGTTGTGCTCTACCAACTGAGCTATTCCCGCACTATCTTCAGCTATTTTAAGCAAGCCCTATACCCTGTCAACCCGAGTCACTCGCGGGCATAACGGCTTTAACGGTCGCTGCGAGGACGCATTAGTTCTGGCCAGGCCGCCCGCAGGTAAACAAGCATTGACCACAATGTGAGGCCTGCGGCGACGTACAGCAACATCTCACCGAGGGTAAACACGTCTACACCCAACACCGGCTCGCCGAGAAGAAGAAAGGGAATCGCCACCATCTGTGACACTGTCTTTAGCTTGCCCATGATAGAGACAGCTACACTCGAACGTTTTCCCATCTCTGCCATCCACTCGCGTAATGCCGACACCGCAATTTCGCGGCCGATGATAACCAAAACAACGACAACGAACAGGCGCTCATCAAAAACCTGAGCATGCACGTTTTCATCTGACACGAGCAGCAACAGCGCCGCCGCCACCATGAGTTTGTCGGCGACTGGATCGAGAAATGCACCGAACGGAGAAGACTGGTTCAATTTGCGCGCGAGGTAGCCGTCTAACCAATCGGTGATGGCTGCCACTACAAACAGCGTCATCGCCAGCAGGTGCGCGTGGCGATACGGTAAATAGTAAGCAATAACAAGCAATGGTATTAATAGAATCCGCAGATAAGTCAGCAGATTCGGCAGATTCAACAACACGGACTAGTTTTCCTGGTGAAAGGTGTCATAGATACGTTGTGCGAGTGCCGGGCTAATACCAGGAACCCGCGATAGATCTTCTACACCGGCGCGCGCTACCTCACGTAACCCGCCGAGTTTTCTTAGCAGCATCTGCCGGCGTTTGTTACCGATGCCCGGGATCTCTTCCAGCGGCGAAGTGGTGCGTTTCTTGCCCCGCTGCTGCCGATGCGCAGTGATGGCAAAGCGGTGCGCCTCGTCCCGGACGTGCTGAATCAGGTGAAATGCGGGTGAGTCCGGAGGCAGCTGCATAGGGCGTTTAACGCCGGATAGAAAAAGCTGCTCTTGTCCCGCCCTGCGCTCCCGGCCCTTTGCAACACCGATGAGCTTGATGCCTTCAATCTGGAGTTCTTCGATCACTGTTTCCGCCTTTGCAAGCTGGCCTTTGCCCCCGTCAATAAGAAGCAAATCAGGTAGTTTGCCCTCCCCTTCTTTTATACGCCGATAGCGTCGTGCTAACGCTTGCTCCATTGCCGCATAATCGTCTCCTGCCTGAATACCTTCTATATTGAAGCGGCGATAATCCGATTTTACCGGCCCATTGATATCGAACACGACACACGAGGCCACCGTGGATTCACCAAAGGTGTGGCTGATGTCAAAGCACTCTATTCTTTCCGGTAGCGCCTCAAGCTGAAAGGCTTCCTGTAGGACTTCAAAGCGCTGCTTGAGATTGGCCTGGCTCGCCAGATGTCTACGTAACGCGTGCTGCGCATTGGTGATAGCCATTTTCATCCAGCCTTTCACTACGCTACGCACCGCGGTAGCGATCCTCACCCGTTTTTGCGCCTGCTGTGAGAAGACGTCCTCGATAAGGGATTTGCCTGGAATCGCACGGTTCACATACATCACCGGCGGCATCGGCTTACCGAGGTAATACTGTGGTAGGAAGGCTGCAAGAATATCCGCTGTTTCAGTGTCATTCTCGATTTTCAAATAGAAGGCCTTGTCGCCGAGATTGCGGCCACCACGAATGAAGTTCACCTGGACACATGCAGTATCTTGCTCGACAGCGACAGCAATAATATCGGCATCGCCGGCCTCGCGGGTAATGTACTGATGTTCTTGGATCTTCCCTAGTGAGGCGATACGATCGCGATAAAGCGCAGCAGTTTCATAGTCTAGCTGTACAGACGCCTTATCCATGCGTTTCATCATTTCGTCGACTAGGGTCTGACTACGTCCCTCCAGAAACATCACCGCGTGGCGCACGTCGTCTGCGTATAACTCTGTGTCGATTAATCCCACACAGGGAGCCGAACAACGCTTAATCTGGTATTGCAAACAAGGGCGAGCTCGATTGCGAAAGAAATTGTCTTCACATTGTCGAACTTGGAAGACTTTCTGCAGCATGCCGAGACTTTCGCGCACCGCAGCCGCAGAAGGATACGGGCCGAAATAGCGATTTTCTTGCTGTTTGGGTCCGCGATGAAAACCGAGCCGTGGGAATTCGTGTGCCGACAGTGAGATATATGGATAGCTTTTGTCGTCTCGCAACAATACGTTATACCGTGGCCGCAATGACTTAATAAGATTGTTTTCCAGCAACAGCGCCTCACTCTCGGTATGCGTAACCGTGACGTCAACCTGATCGACTGATTGCATCATGGAAGCGATGCGCGAGGATGTGTCGCGTTTGCGAAGATAGCTAGACACACGCTTGCGGAGATCACGCGCTTTGCCCACGTATAACACGACACCCTCTTTATTCAGCATGCGGTAAACGCCAGGCGCGGTTGGCAGCTGCTTGGTCACTTCTTTGAGATGGTTACGGTGCATGGGGTCAGCGCGCGAGAAGTGTAGTCGCCTTGCGGAATACAGTGCGAAACATGCGTTTTGTTAGTCTTCCCGTTTGCGTGTTGTAGCGGCTGCAGTGATAGCAATCTAGCAAATGTTGATTGTTAGGCAGTCTATGGTGCCTGCCATGGGTGAATCTGTGAGCCGCCTGCTTGAGCCCGAATGCCCGAATCACGGCCTTGTGGGCGATTACCCCTAAGGCCAAGATGACGCTGCCGGGCGCCAACCCGTCGAGCTCGGCACGCAGAAATTGGTTGCACGTATGCACTTCCTCGGTTGTGGGTTTATTCTCCGGCGGGAGGCACTTTACAGCATTGGTGATGCGACAGTTTGTTAATAGCAGGTCGTCATCGGCAGATAGCGATCGGCTCGCACTGGCAAACCCGTAGTCGTACAGCGTCTCGTAAAGCATGATACCGGCGAAATCTCCCGTGAATGGGCGACCGCTGGCGTTGGCACCGTGCATTCCGGGCGCCAGCCCGACAATAAGCAGACGCGCCCGGGAATCGCCGAACGGCGCCACGGGCCGCGCATAGTACTGCGGATAGCGTTTGCGCACGTTGGCCAGGTGACGGGCTAGGCGCGGGCAGGCACGGCAGTGCGGGTTAAAAGCAGGCATTAATTACCAGCCGGTTAGGTTGGAAACGGATAGCGTTTTGCATGCAGGCGGACGGGTTACACGTGATGGTAGCCAGCTGATCTCTATAAGAAATTACCTTACAATAAGCATACAAGCTATTGATATTAATTAATTAAAGGATAAGGCATCAGCGTTGCCCGATAATAGACCCTGGTCATGTAGCGGACAACTCCTGGGCTCACGAACACAGTGGTAGCGACCGTGTCGTGGGGCCGCCCGGAGCTCGCTTAGTCAACAGCGCAACTCCGGACGGTTTTGCCCTCTTTATAGCCTTTTCAAATACGGAGCGCGTAAATAGAATGCGCCATCCTACCTAATTCTGTTAGTGGAACAAGAGCACCTCTATGAAGATATCAGCCTTCGAAATCAGAACGGGAAGTCTAATCGAATACAATGGCAGGCTTTGGCGTGTTTACAAGAAGCAGCATGTTAAGCCTGGCAAAGGGGGTGCTTTCGTACAAGTGGAAATGAAAGACATCAATTCGGGTACAAAGCTCAATGAGCGTTTCCGGTCTGAAGACCGGGTCGAGAAAGCCCATGTCGAATCGCGCAGCATGCAGTATCTCTACCAGGATGGCGACCACCATGTGTTCATGGACAACAAGACGTACGAGCAACTGACTCTTGCAGCTGAAGATCTGGAAGGTCAGATGGGTTACCTAAGACCGGACACCGAGGTGCAGATAAACTTCTACAATAACCAACCGCTCGCCGTGGAGCTTCCGCCGAACGTGGTTTTGGAGGTCGTAGAAACCGACGCGGTAGTGAAGGGGCAAACAGCTGCCGGTTCCGGCAAACCCGCCAAGGTCGAAACCGGGCTTAGCGTCACCGTACCGACCTTCATAAACACAGGTGACAAGATCAAAATCAATACCGAAACGGGAGAATATGTCGAACGCGCTTGAGAATGCTTATTCTCGCCCTCTTAGCTATCTGCCGATGTTATTGCCATAGAAAATCCCTGCCATCTCGCGCTTTAGCCGCTGCGTGACGGTCCTTTTTTCCTGAGATGTCAGGTCGTCTTCGCTGATTGCAAACAGGTAATCATCCAACCTAAATCCCTTGAGCATCATCTTTGTCTGAAAGATGTTTTCCTGATAGACATTCACGTCGATTGCCTGGTAGCGATTTAGGGTGTCTTTATCGATGAACTCCTGGATGGAGTTGATCTTGTGATCGATAAAATGCTTTATGCCTCTGACGTCTCGGGTGAATCCGCGTACGCGATAGTCGGCGATAACGATGTCAGACTCGAAACCGTGAATAAGGTGGTTTAACGCGCGCAAAGGCGAAATCTCCCCGCATGTCGCCACGTCAATATCGGCACGGAACGTACTGATACCGTTGTCTGGATGTTTTTCAGGGTATGTATGCACCGTAATGTGGCTTTTATCGAGGTGCGCAACGACGGCGTCAGGCATGGGGCAACGTGTTTCCGCGTCATCAGTCAAGCCGGACGGCACTTCAGAGATCAACATCGCTACGCTAGCCCCCTCGGGTTGGTAATCCTGACGCGCGATATTGAGGATATTGGCCCCGATGATATCCGAGACCTCAGTGAGGATCGTGGTTAGACGTTCAGCGTTGTAGGCCTCGTCGATGTAGGCGATGTACTCTGTTTGCGCCGCCTCGCTCTTGGCGTAACAGATGTCATAGATGTTGAAGCTCAGCGTTTTTGTGAGGTTGTTGAAACTCTGCAGTTTCAGGTTCTTTGGTCGGATCAGGTCCACTCTCTTCCTCCAGTCAGAGACCTTGTGCCCGGCAAACCCGGATTCGCCGGTCCCTGCCGACGCGTACGTATTTTATACCTCTTGCGCGGGATTTTCATGGTCGTCCACCGCCAGCACTACTGGTGCTCGGAATCTGCTCACGACACAGGCAGTTAGATGACCCCTGGACAGCGCTGAGCGCTGTGCGCCCTTGGTTCAGAGCGTCGAGTGTCGCTGTCAGGCGAGATATTGCACCATGTGACGAGCCTGCCGGTAGCGCGCATCCACCAGTAGTGTATCGCGCTTTACTTCCTGGCGGCCGTGCATCCGCATCAGACGCAATCGGGACGCGGGATTTGCACGCGGCTCCAACCCGTTCAGTATTTGTTCAGTCCCCGTAGGGTCGCGGCACACGATCACCATATCGCAGCCGGCCGCGAGCGCCGTCTGCGCGCGCGCAAGCGCATCCCCGACGACTTTGGCCCCTGCCATGCTTAGGTCGTCACTAAATATCGCCCCTTGAAACCCGAGCCGTGTGCGTAACGCCTCTTGGATCCAGAAACGAGAGAAACTCGCAGGTTGTGGATCGACACGCGGGTAAACGACATGGGCAACCATAATGCCGGCAAGGCCGTAGTGGATCATGCGCTCAAAGGCAACGATGTCGTCATTAGAAATGTCGACATAATCGCGCTCGTCAACCGGTAAGGTCAGGTGAGAGTCGTCCGCTACACTTCCATGTCCTGGGAAATGTTTACCCGTGGCGGCCATGCCCGCTTGGTTCATACCGCTCATGTAGGCGTGCGCGATGTCAGCGACAGCTTCGGGATCCGGATGAAATGCACGATCCCCGATGACAGCGCTGATGCCGCGATCGAGGTCAAGCACCGGAGCAAAGCTTAAATCCACGTCGATCGCCCGCAATTCCATCGCCATAAGCCAGCCGCAGGCCTCCGCCAACCTTTTTGCGCGCTTGTCATTTTCCTCATACAGGCGGCCAAGATTTCGCACCGCAGGCAATGGGGTGAAGTCTTTACGAAATCGCTGCACGCGGCCGCCTTCTTGGTCAACCGCCACCAGTAGACGTGGTTCGCGGAGATCATGGATCTCTCGAATCAACGCCTCAAGTTGCGGGAGTGATTCGTAATTGTTGTCGAACAGAATGACGCCGCCCGCCAGTGGGTGCTGCAGATACTCTCGTTCCACGGGGGTTAACGCGGTCCCCTGCAAATCGAGCATTACCGGCCCAAGTGCCACGACTCCGCCCCTATCCGATAATGGTGAGCTGCGTGCCGGGTGTGACCAGGTCAAACAAACTAACTACATCGGCGTTTCGCATTTTGATACAGCCGTGCGAACTCGGCACGCCCATGGGGTCTTCATCGGGTGCGCCGTGGATGTAGATGTAGCGGCACATCGTATCGACATCGCCAAGACGATTCTTTCCTGGCTCCAGTCCACTCAACCAGAGAATACGGGTCAAGATCCAGTCGCGTTCAGGATATAGGGAGCGCAGCTCGGGGGAGTAAATCTCATGCGTCGGCCGGCGCGAAACGAACACCGTGTTTACCGGCATACCTCCACCGATCTTCGCGCGGATGATGTGCCGTCCTCGGGGTGTGCACTCGCTGTGGATGTGCTCACCCACACCATTTTTCGCCGTCGAAACCGGGCTCTGCATGATGATGTTAGCCTCCGCGTCACGCACAGTTAATGTTTGCGTGGGCACATGAATCTCTACGGTAGGCCTTTCAACTGACATCGTTCTTCCTCACTACCCAAAGGATAGATGATTTCAATGCGGAACTCGCGCCCGCGGGTACGTGGCTAATGCGAGGGGAATTTGCTCACCGACAACAACGGAAACACGAGCGGCCTCGCTACATTACTATTACGGTCGCACGAACAGTGCCATGGACTCAGCATGACTGGTATGGGGGAACATATCCATGACGCAGGCCTGGGCCAATCGATAACCTAATGCGTATACAAGGTACTCGCTATCGCGTGCGAGCGTCGCTGGGTAACAAGACACGTAAACTATGCGTGTTGGCCCGTTGGGCGGCAGACGCTTGATGACCTCGATGGCACCGCTGCGTGGTGGATCCAGCAACAGTTTAGCAAAACGACTTTCGCCCCATGGTTGTGCGCTCACTTTGTCGGTGAGGTCGGCCGGGCGGAACTCCGTGTTACGGAGTGCATTGTGAGCCGCGTTATGTTGTGCTCGCTCGAGCAACGCCCGATTGCCCTCGATGCCGATAACTCGTGACGCTCGACGTGCGAGCGGCAAGGTGAAATTGCCGACACCACAGAACAGGTCAAGCACCTGCTCGTTGGGTTGCGGGTCCAATAGTTCGAGCGCACGAGTAACCATCTGCCTGTTCACGACCGCATTGACTTGTACGAAATCGGTAGCGGAGAAAAAGATTTGTACTGCGTGTTCGGGTAAGCGATAAGTAAGCAAGCGCAGCTCCTGTGGCCATAGCGGCTGTACGGATTCATGTGCACCCGGCTGGAGCAGGATATGAACGCCACTGAGCTCAGCGAATTCACGCAGCCGTGCGACATCTGCCGATGTCAACGGATCTAGGTGGCGAAACACCAGTGCTGCCTCACTGTCGCCCGCCGCGACTTCGATCTGAGGAATGCGGTGCGGACAGGAAAGCGCTTCGATTACATTGCGTAAAGCCGGCAACAGGCGCGCGAAACGAGAATCCAGTGTTTTACAGTCAGCCAACGGTGTGATAAATGAGCGCCTTCGTTCGTGAAAGCCAATTAACACGCCGCCTTTCTTCGGTACCAGCCGTACCCCCAAACGGGCCTTACGCCGGTATCCCCATACCGGGCCTTGTAGCGGCGGCAACCACTGTTCAGCTTGGACTTTGCCGATATGCGCCAGGCTGTCTCGCACTACCTGTTCCTTCGCTGCTATCTGCGCATCAGGCTGCATGTGCTGGAGGACACAGCCGCCGCAGGTACCGAAGTACGGGCATTCTGGATTGGTGACGCGATGGCTGGATGCAGAAAGAATCTCGACCAAGCGGCCGGTGTCATAGCTTTTACGCTTGCGAATGTAGCGGAACAGGACCTGCTCGCCGGGAAGCGCGTCATCAATAAATACAACTTTGCCACCGACGCGCGCTACGCCGCGACCGTCGTAGTTCAATTCTTCGATGACAGCGGTGTTGGTCTCTGCGGCACTCGTTTGTTCACGGAGCATGTTTGATACTTAGAATCAAGTAGCAAGGTACCAAAAGAAACGAGTATCAAGTCGCAAGTGCGAAGTTGCAAGGCGACGTGACCAAATGTAGTTTCATAGGCAACGAGTATGCTGGACTACCAACGCCCGTCGGCGGCTTACCTGGCTACTTGCCACTTGAAACTTGCTACTGGCATCTTAGTAGCTTGCTACTTCACACTTGCTACTCGTGTTTAGTCTTATCCCATTCAGCGAGAAACGCCTTTAGGTGTGGTCTACCATCGTTTATTAGCGTATCACGGACTAATTGCTGCTCCCGGTTCCAGCCTGCATGATCAAGGTTGCCGCGTAGCAATTCCCAGCGTAGATAGATCAAGTAGGTATTCAAGGTATCTATTTCACAGTAGTTTCTTATCAGCTCGATTTTGCCCGCGCGGTATTGGTCCCAAACGTCTGCACCGCTGATACCCATCTTGCCAGGCAATCCGAGCATTACCGCAATCTCATGCAATGGCGCGGCGGCACGCAACTGGTAGGCAGAGAGCACGTCCATCAAGTCCGTGTGGCGCTCATGGTAGCGGTTAAGGTAATTGTTCCAGCGGAAGTCCCTGTCAGCGTTCCCTGTGTCCCAGTAGCGCGGCGCCGCAACGCCATGCAACAGCGCGCGATAATGCAACACAGGCAGATCAAACTGACTGCCATTCCACGACACCAGCGTTGGCGTAAACTTCTCTATTCCCTCGAAGAAGCGCCGGACAAGCTCAGCCTCTGTGGAATCGGCACTGCCAAGCGACCACACGCGCAAGTCATCGGCGTGACGCAGGACAGTCGAAATGGCGATCACCCGGTGCAAATGATGGCGCAAGAAATCTGAATCGCCGGTTTCTTCGCGTCGCTTTTCGAACATGACCCGCGCTACATCGGCGTCGGTTAACCCATCCAGCCCGTAGAGGCGACGTGCCGTATCGACATCCGGTGCAGTTTCAATATCGAAGGTGAGAATGTTCATTTTTTCGTTAGTCGTTAGTGGTTAGGCGTGAGTCGTGAGTCGTTAATCGGACATCTGCTTCAGGGAGCGGATTAGGCCATTTGTCAGCATTTTGACCCGAGTCGTAGCTTCCTGCAGCTGTTGGAGCTGTTCTTCGTCACCGATTCCAATGACTTTCGATATTTCTATCTGTGTGTCCAGCTCACTCAGGGACCCAAGGGCCACATAAAGAAACTGCAAAAGCTCCTTTTTACCGCGTCTGGCCGCGCCTTCTTGCCCCGTGAAATAACTAGGCTTTGCGATCGTCTGTTAGCCTATTTTTCAGATATCTCTTCCCGTAAGCTGTCTTGAGATACTTTTCCCTTCGCAACGCATCGCTTTGGACCCGACAGGCCTCGTAATAAACGAGCCGAAAAGGGGATCTGTATCTTGTGGAGGATATTCGCCCACTGTTATGCGCTAGAACGCGCTTTCGTAGGTCCATCGTATAACCCACGTATAAATTCCCGTCTTTTTGGCTTTGCAATACGTACGTATAGTACATGCTTATTTCACGGGGCGAGCGATGTTACTAGGGATAGATACCGCGCAGCGACGCATTTGGGAGACCAAGCCAAACTTTTCCTCGTCGGGGTAGCTCCGGGTCGCTTCGTACACCTCTCTTGCCAAGTCTATTGCTGCCTGCCAGACTTCTAGATCCTTGTGGGTCTTCATCCGCGATTCACGCTTCACGCCCCACACGATGCCTTGGCTCTCGCGACTTTGACCGTGGGTTTCGGCTCACGATTAACGGTTCACGTCTAACGAACTTACGGTTCACGGTTAACGACTCACGGTTCACGATTCAGCTGGTTCCATGTGTTCGATGATAAGCTGCACGGATCGATAGCCTCGGTATTCGTTGACCTCCAGCCTATAGGCGGCGTGTGTGCGTTCCCAGTCGGGGACGGTGCTGTCGGCTACACGATTAAAAGCAATGGCGGCCAGGAGTTTATTTTGATCGGGGCAACGCAGCGTAAGTTTAAGGTGTTTGTCGGCGACCACGCGCTGGCCGATGATGTCGAAGTGGCCGTCAAATAGCGGCTCGGGGAACCCCTGCCCCCAAGGGCCGGCCTGACGCAGGAGCGTCGCCAATTCTAAGTTCAAATCATCAGCCGTGAGCTCGCCGTCCGACATGATTTTGCCTTGCAGATCGTCTGCTGACAGGTGACGGCTTACTTCTTGGTCGAACGCCCGCTGGAACGCATCGAGTCTTTCACGTTTGAGACTTAGTCCTGCAGCCATTGCATGTCCGCCAAACTTGTTCAGTAACTCCGGTTGACGGGCGGCAACGGCATCGAGGGCATCGCGGATGTGTAGCCCTGGCACAGACCGGGCTGACCCCTTGAGTTCGCTTTCGCTCGCCGGCGCGAACGCAATCACCGGGCGATGTAGACGCTCCTTGATACGCGACGCGACGAGACCGATGATTCCCTGGTGCCAACTGGCATCAAACAGGCACAATCCTTTGGGCAAGTCGTTAGCTTCAAGGCGCAGCCCTTCGACCACTGCTACGGCCTGCGCCTGCATGTTGGCTTCGATCGCGCGCCGTTCGCGATTGAGTGCATCGAGTCGATACGCTATGGCCTGCGCCGCCTGTTGGTCATCGGTCAGCAGGCACTCGATCCCAAGCGACATATCGTCGAGACGCCCGGCAGCATTAAGACGCGGTGCGACGCAAAACCCGAGATCACTTGTAGCAATGTCCCCGGGCGCGCGACGCGCTATCCGCAGTAGCGCTCGTATGCCGGCGCACATATGGTTTCGATTGATTCGCGCCAACCCCTGCGTCACTAGGATGCGGTTGTTATGGTCAAGAGGTACCAAGTCGGCTACCGTGCCGAGGGCAACGAGATCCAGTAGTTTTGCCAGATTCGGCTCACTGATCCCGGATTGTGAAAACCACCCCGATTCTCGTAGATGCGTACGCAATGCCAGCATCACGTAAAAAATAACGCCAACCCCTGCAAGGTTTTTGCTTGGAAAGTCGTCTCCCGCCTGATTGGGGTTAACGATTGCTTCGGCATCAGGCAGCTGGTCGCCCGGCAGGTGATGATCCGTGACCAATACCGCGATGCCGCGCTCATGGGCGCTGCGCACGCCATCGATGCTGGAAATCCCGTTGTCTACCGTGATCAGGAGATCTGGCGTGTACTGTGCGGCGATAGCGACGATTTCCGGCGTGAGACCATACCCGTATTCAAACCGATTGGGTACGACATAGCCAACGTGCGTCGCGCCCATCGACCGCAATGCGCGCATCGCCAATGCACAACTCGTGGCCCCATCCGCGTCGAAGTCGGCGACGACCAAGATGCGCTTTTCGTCCTTGATGGCTGCCGCCAGCAACGCAGCAGCTCGTTGAATACCCTTTAGCGGGGTTGGTGGATGAAGTCGTTCCAGTGAACGATCGAGTTCCACCATGCTTGCGACGTTGCGCGCAGCATAGATGCGAGCAAGGATCGGATGTAAACGGTCGAGCAAACCGTGGTCGATGGACTGTGGGGTACGGCGGATAATTTTACTTGTATGCATCGTTATGCGTGAAGCGTAAGCCGTTAGCCGTGACGCGTGGGCGGTTGGGTGAGTGTGCATGATTCATTGGGACTTTACGACTCACGATTAACGGCTCACGAACCACGACGATCACCGATACTTGCTCAGCGGCCGCCGACGTCGCCACCAGCGTTTTATGCCCTTCGGTGTGAATCGGAAACGCTGACCGGATTCGGTGTAAAAGGTGACGCTTTGAACTGTCTTGGTCTGAACCGCCTCCAACAGTGGGGCGGCCCAATTTGTTTCGAGGTTTTGTATGAACGTCTGCCAACTCTCGATATCGTCGTACTGCACCGCTCTGCGGCCTTCGTCCAGCACCAATAGGTGTTGTCCCGGCACGTCGGTATGTTTCAACCAACCCGTCGCGTTGGCGGGGGGCACCGCCCTGGGAGTCCCGGACAGACGTGCCAGTGCAAGGCTCACGGGCTCGGCGCTCCAAACCTTAGACCATTGCACATGCCTGAGTTCTGGGAGGCGACCTCCGCCCCAGAACCAGACGCTGTTAATCGACAATTTACCTCTTCGCTCACGCTCGCCATTAACGCTTGCGGTATGTAGCAGAATCTGAACCTCGTTCAAAAAAGTATGCCACGCCTTGCTGTCTTCTCCTTGCGGCAGAAACGGGTGTACGTCGCGGCCTACAACCGTCGGGAGCGGAGTGGTCTTTATGCTCGGTTCCTGTGGTGGCTTTAGGTACCAGCGATCCGGCTGCGCAGCCCTTAGTACCCAGCCCTCATCGGCATACACTTCCATCATCTCTGCTACCAGGCCTTCCGCTTCTTCTTGTGTGACATGCAGTACCGCGCCGTCGGCGAGGATCAGCCGGTCGTGATCCAGCTCTAAGTGAACAGGATCGGCACGCAACCACCAGCCGCTATCGATAATCCCTAGATCCAGCACCCGGGTTATGGCCGCAACAGGCAGATCTTTGTCTCGATCCACCTGGATGTTGAACAAGTCAAATACAACACCTTCGAGGTCGTTGCGATTATCACCATTACGGCGATCGCTTCGCGCCAGTAGGGCTTCGAGTACGGGAGTGTCCGAGCCGGAAGACGACTCGAGTTCGAGCTTTGGTCCGAACAGGCCCCCAATCAAGAGGGTTAGATGTATTTCGCTGTCAGACGCGGTCGCGGCCACAGACATGTCGGAAGCTTGCGTTCCTGACTCGACGTTTTCGCATGCGCGAAACTCTTCAGTATTGCAGGTTTTCTGTTTTTCCCACTGCGACTGCCTGCAGCTTGCCGGGTCGCTTAGGTCAGCTGATCGAGTATGGCGTTCTTTACCTCGTTTAGCTCGGCCTTGACTTTAATTGCCGGCCCCGCGCTCTGCTCGATCGCCGTATCCGGGTCTTTGAGGCCGTGGCCGGTCAGTGTGCAGACCACACGGCTGCCCTCTGGGATGCTTCCACCCTCGATATCGCGTACGGCGCCGGCCACCGAGACAGCCGAGGCGGGTTCACAGAAAATTCCTTCACGCTGAGCCAGTAAACGCTGCGCGGAGAGGATTTCCTCATCCGAAAACCTGTCGAACCAGCCGTTGGACTCTTTCTGCGCTTGCCAGGCCTTTTCCCACGACTGCGGGCGACCGATACGAATTGCAGTGGCTACGGTTTCCGGTCGATCCACCATTTGTCCCAGCACAAACGGCGCCGCGCCGAACGCCTGATAACCCAACATCACCGGCCGACCGGTGACGATACCGCGGGTGGCGTATTCGCAATATCCCATCCAATACGAGCTGATGTTGCCTGCATTACCGACTGGCAGACAGTGGTAGTCTGGTGTGTCCCCCAATTGGTCGACGATCTCGAAGCTGGCGGTCTTCTGACCCTGTAACCGAAAAGGATTGATCGAGTTAACGATGGTTACAGGCGCGTGATCGGCGACCTCTTTTACCAGACGCATGCCGTCATCGAAGTTTCCGTCGATCTGGATCACAACCGCCCCGTGCATCATCGCCTGTGCGAGCTTGCCCAACGCAATCTTGCCGTCCGGTATGATGACAAAGCACGTGATGCCCGCACGCGCGGCGTACGCCGCTGCCGAGGCAGAGGTATTCCCTGTGGACGCACAGATAATGGCGCGGCTGCCCTCTTCCACGGCTTTAGTGACAGCCATAGTCATACCGCGATCCTTAAACGATCCTGTCGGGTTTGTACCCTCGTATTTCACGTAGATGTCGATGGCCTTGCTGAGCTGGCGTGGAATGTTAACGAGCCGGATCAAGGGCGTGTTGCCTTCGTTAAGGCTAACGATTGGGGTGTTGTCGTCGACAGGGAGATAGTCGCGGTACCGTTCTATCACGCCGGTGTACATTCGTGAGTCGTGAATCATAGGCGTGAGTCGTGATTCGTGAGTCGTTAATCGTTAGTCGTGAGTCGT
>JBHIDJ010000081.1:0-14034 GCA_046760105.1 Acidiferrobacterales bacterium
GCGGATCAATCGAGCAGCGGCTTGTCCGACACAATCACACCGTCTTCATCGGCATAGACGTAATGGCCCGGTGTGAAGGTCACGTCGGCGAAACGCACGGGAATGTCGCGTTCGCCCACGCCTTTTTTTATGCTCCTCCTGGGGTGTGTGGCAAGCGCCTTTAGTCCAATCTCAATTCTGGCAACATCGGCGGAGTCACGGATACAACCGTTGACAATCGCGCCCACCCAACCGTTCTTCTTGGCCAGTGCCGCCACCTGGTCACCGATCAGAGCACAGCGCAAGGAACCGCCGCCATCAACCACGAGCACCCGTTCGTTACCGGGAGTCTCAAACGCTGCCCGGACTAGGGAGTTATCTTCGAAGCATTTGACAGTACTAATCTCGCCATGAAAGGCGATGCTGCCACCGAAATCCCCAAATGCGGGTTCGGCCACCTGTATCTTATCGCTTTGGGTATCGCAGAGATCGGTAGTCTTGAAATCCATACGCGCAATTCCTCTTCAGTTTGCAAATAGACTACATGATGCAACAACTTAAGTGACCCCGGTAGGCTATTATCTCCGGCGGACATAAAGAAAACCCCGCATCCCTTTTTGGGATACGGGGCGATCCGTCGGTGGATACGCACCACGGAGAAGTGCAGTTAGGCGACTTTCTTGGCCTGCGCGGGCTTCGCCTGAGCGCTTATCGCCTCGACACCCTTTTCCACCACCGCGTTCAGCTCATCGCGTGCGCCGGTAAGTACTCCCAGGGTCTCGTGCACTGCGGCGATTACCTTCTCGGCGCCTTCTTGGGCGAGCTCAGCCTGGGCGGCGAAGTACTCATTATAGCCCTTGGTATCGCCCAGCAGCTCAAGTTGCTTAACCCCGCCGTTGATAGCGAAGCCCACCAGTTCTAACTGCTGACGGACCAGCTTGTCGATCGCACGGCTGTTAATGGCAGCCACTTCCTTGGCAGCCTCAAACGCCTGGGTATTTGCCTTGTTGACTACATCTACAACGTTCTTAATTTCGGCTTGCATTGCTTCGATCTCCTACCTTTCGTTGAACCAAAATAGCGTAATTTGTGCGCTGCAGCATTGCTGCGATGCAACAATAGCCGATCCTCAGGGCCCTGTCAACACCTTTCTCAAAGGGGGTGGGTGCAGCACCTAGCACATATACAACCCGCCGTTCACCGGCAGGTTTGCGCCCGTGATGTAGTCCGTCTTGTCGCCAGTCAGGAAGGCCACCACGTTGGCGACCTCCTCCGGCCCGGCCATGGGTTTCATGGGAATCTGCGCCACGATCGCCTCACGGATATCATCCGGTATCGCGAGCGTCATCTCGGTGGCGACATAGCCTGGGGAGGCGGTGTTCACCGTGATGCCTTTGTTGCGCGAGGCCCACCGTAGACCGTACACGCCAACCTTGGCGGCTGAGTAGTTGAGCCAGGAAAGGGGGTTGCCAAATCCGCCTGTCAGTGCGACGGACGGATCCAGTGGACCACTCGTTGGTCCCAAGCGAGCGCTGCTGCAGCCAACGAGCGCATTTCTTCCACCAAGATGCCGAAGCGTGCTCGATGAACCCCACGAGCAGGTCAATGAAGCGCTCCGGCTGCTCGAGCTGCGCCGAGTGGCCCACGTTCTGCCAGAGCACCAGTCGCCCCTTGGGGATTTCACGGGTGAAACGCTCCAGCGCCTCGGGTGCAATTAGGACATCCTGGGCACCCCCTAGGACCAGGGTGGGTATGTTTAGGTGGCCCAACACCGCTTCCACGTTCCACTCGTCGAGCGTCCGTAGATGTCCAACCACGGCCTCCGGTGCCATGCGGGCTGCGTCACGCACCAGCGCATTGAACCCGTCGTCGTAGCTCAACGTGGGTGTCAGGCGCTTTAATGCGTTGCGCAGCAGCGCACGGTTAGCACCCAGGTGGTGCAGCAACCGATAGGTCGCACCGAGGGTAACCACCAACGTATCCCGATCGACGTCGAACAATCGTGACACCCAATGCAGGAAAAAATCTGCCTTGTCGACTACAGACTGCCCTTCCGCTGGGGGTGGAGCGACCAGGGTCAGGGAACGCACGAGTTTTGGGTAGTACAAAGCGGCCTGCAGGGCGACCGCGCCCCCTAGCGAGTGCCCGACCAGATGCACAGGGTGCAGGTCCAGACTCGTGGCGAAAGCATGAACGTCCGCGGCAAGGACCTCGATGTTGTGACCAAAACCGGGCCGCTCGGTACTACCACAGCCGCGCATATCTGGGGCATAAGCACGATAGCCCTCGGGGAGCTGCTCCAAGATTGGTCGCCACCAGCGCCAAGAGCCAAAATTGCCGTGAAGCAGTAACAATGTGGTGTCACTACCGCCGGCCATTTCATAGTGAACCTTTAAGTTGGGGGTTTTAACGAAAGGCATCCTTCAAACGTCCCTGACTGCTTGCACCTCTGCGTTTCCCTAGTAATCGCCTAACATAGGTGTTGCGGTGCACAATAGATCACTAAAAACAGTTTGTCAAAATGCGGTTCAATCGGCAGCTACCTGGAGCAGAGGCACAGCCTTAACAAGCTTAGTTGTTCAGCGGAAGGGTTTGAAACGACTAGGCAAGAAAATGCTGGTGCGCTTTCTTTAGATGCCGCCGCTTTGCGGATTTTTACTGAGAGCGCACATAACTTGCACACAAGGAAAAATCCCGGCGCCCTAGGCAATTAAGCCCACGTCAGTACTAACCTATCCTTCTTTGGGATCTCCTTCTTCGCGTTTAATATGACGACCAATCAGCGTCAAGGGGTGGGGTGAGATATACGCGAAGAATCTTGGTGGTACCTCACGCTCATCATCTGTTTGATTTTTATTGGCACCATTTATTTTCTACGGTCATGATTCCGTTGGTTGAGATCGCCAAGGACGACATCAAGCTTTTTGAATATCAATATAACAAGAAGTGGAAGCTAGATTTGCTGAAGATAAAGTTCGACATCCCTGAAGACCACTGGCCCTATGTGCTGGACTGGTCCTACAGCAATTTGAAAAAATTATATGACGTCGGCTATCAAGCTGGCTTGATTTCTATAAGAAACACAAGGATGTTTTTCACCCGCACGAGCCTGCGAGGACAAAAAAGCGCATTAAGTCACCAGCATTAGTGACTTAGCGTTTTTCGAGTCTTTTACTGTTTTGCCTTGGCGAAAACGGCAAAGGACGGGGGTTCGCGCCCGACACACGGGTTCATTTCGAAATGATCGTGAGATGTGCCCGCCGATTCTGGACCCAGCACGTCTCGTCGGGGCAGCCTGTCAGGGGAACTTCGCCACCGCGACTAGTCGTTTCGATCCGGCCTGCAGCGATCCCTCGTTCAACGAGAAAATCCTGCACAGCCTTAGCCCTTCGTAGACCCAGCTCCCTGTTATAGTCCACGGGTCCGCGTGGGTCGGAATGGCCCTCAACCAGAATTCGCATGGCCGGATGAGTTCTCAGCGCATCGGCGATTTTTTCCAACTGCGATTCCTGATCTGAACGGATCGTATCCTCATTAAAACTAAAAAAAACGTCGTCAAGCCGGACCATTTCGATAGGTTCAGGAGGTGGTTTGACTTTTGCGACGGATCCCGCAGGTTGCGTTTGCAGAACCGGCTCGCTCAGTTCTTTCTCAACCACTTTTTCATCAGCAGGAGGTGGTAGGAGCCTCGCGACGGATTCCGCAGGTTCCGTTGCCAACGGTGCAGGTGCGACCATGGCTTCGGGGTCATGCCACTTAGTAGTGGCAAGAAGTTCCTCCTTTGACAAACGGCGAAATTTAATATCCGACTGCGAAGCCGCCGTCACCTCCTCGTTGCTGCGAACCACCAGAGGCTCTGGCCCCTCCAAACTAACCTCTCCCTCAACAACAGTTAACGTGGTCGTGTCATGGGTGACCTTGATGTTGATCTGGGAGCCCATAACTGCGCGCAAATGCCGGGTTTGGACACAGACCTTGTCGGCACTGATAAAAGCCTGCCCAAACAATATCTTGCACAGAAGGCAGGTTCCAGCTTGTAGCCAATTAAAGAGAGGATCTGTATTTTCGTCGAGATGAATAAAACCACCGGTCGTAAATCGTATGTAAGCTTCGCTTGCAGGGCCCGTCGACACCTCGTCGCCGTTGTAAACTTCCATTCCAGTAGACGCTGGCTTGTCGTTCAACCACACGTTCTGACCCGATGCTTCCAGCGTGCCGACCGATAATTGCTGACTCTCCGAGTGCCAGCTCAATATGCCGATCCGTGCGCTGTCCTCGCTTTCCGAGTACCAGGTCGCACATGCAGTTAAGAGTACCGGGAACACGCATGCAAAGAATCTTCTGTATCGTGGGAAAATAACGTTCGCTTTCATTGCTGGTTCTGGTTCCCTCCTGCCGGTTTGAAAGGAGAATCTCGCTCCATGATCTCTGCTCTAAGCACTGCTCCACGCAAGACCACCAGCGTGCGCTTATTCTTGGCATCCCACAAAATGAACTCCTGCGCGGTCATGCCGAGCAAAAACAGATTCTCGGATGCAGCTGAAGGCTTATCAGTCGTCAAGCGAACCTCGATCCGAGAAAATTCTGTTGGCTTCATCAGTACTCCGTATACCATGGGTAGGAGCGTAAGGTAAATAATGAACATAAGCATAAAAGGCAGAGTCAGCCAAAAGCGAAATCGCCATGTGGCGACCGTACGCCAAGCGAAAACGAGTAACAGACCTGCCACCAGAGTGAGCAATAGGGCGTTCTCGAACCGTGACTCCAGCCGATCGGTACACCCGTTGAGTAGCCAGTTTCTTATAGTTTCTGCTTCAGTCTGATTCTCGGTTTTTGCTTCATTCTGATTTGAGATCTCAGTCTTTGCTTGATCCTGATTTGAGATCTTGTCATTCCGGTCACAGGAGTCGGTGTCAGCTTGGTCGTAGGCTAAATCGGATATACCTAAGGTGGGGTAGACCCAGCCCTCCAATGGCGGAACGAGATGCCAGATCAAAAGAAACACCAGCAACGCAAACACGGGTCCCCTCCACGCCCAGTTGCTGTGTGTCGCCTTCTTGGTCCACTGCTTCGAGAGAATCAATAACCAAAATACCGGTCCTCTCCACGTCCACCGGTTGCGTTTAGTCGCCTTGAGCCAGCGCGTCCGGGCGTGGGCAATAGCTTCCTTAGATCGACGCCGCTTAAATGGAAACACAACTAAGGCAACGAGAAAGAAGAGGAGCAGAAGCCCGAGCAGGAAGAACGCCAACACGCCGCCCACCAACAAAACCCTCTCTACCACCAAGATCCCGGCAGCGAACAGAAACTTTCCACCTTCCTCCAAATAATTGTCTGTGCTGTACGTTAAGGGAGCGTCGAATCCCAGGACATTCAGATTGGTCCGGATGATCAGATATCCAAAGCCATACACGATCCCTGAAAACCCAGCCAGGGACCCAGCCAGCCATACGATCGTTTCCATGGTTTCTTTAGATATGATCATCTGCCAAAGGCGCGCCGCATTCGCCACAGAGGTGCAATCCTCCGCGGTGTTGAGACTAGCGCTGCGCGTACTGTAATTTTCGACCGTCCCATACCTTGACGGGCAATTTCACAGGGTCAACCACGACAATGCTACTCCTTTAAATGCGCATTCGGAAACATCGGGAGTACCTCGCCTGTTGAAGGGGATGAACAGAACACCGGAACACCCAGAACTCAAGGCGCTCTTGCGTGTTTCTGCCGGTCGGAAGGAAAGGGGGTTATTGATTTAGGTGGTTAGGCGTTTGTTAATCATGTTTTTTCCGACCCCTTGGCCGGTTTTTCTTCGCGCGGCTCTTCACCGATGCCCGCCGCTTTCAAAAAGCTTTCCTGGATGTCCTTCCAGATTTCGAGGTTGCGTTGCGTCAGCTCCGTCATTGCGCTCACGGGGCTGCCGACGAATACATTACGCATCTGGTCCTGAACGAGTTTTTGTTGTTCCATAAAGAGTGCTAGGCTTCGCTCGAGGTAGCTTGTAAAAGCGTTTTGTACCGTGTCACCGTAGAAACGGATCATCTTCGATAGGATCTCGGTAGTGAACAGGGGTTCATCTCCAGACTCCATTTCGATGATAATCTGTAGAAGGATACCACGGGTAAGATCCTCATCCGTGTTCGCGCTAACAACCTGAAAATCAATCCCCTCCAGCACAAGATCACGCACATCCGATAAAGTGATGTAACAGCTGAGTTCGGTGTCATACAGCCGGCGGTTAGGATACTTTTTAATTATTCTCGGTGCTGTCACGGTGGCTAACTAAGAATAGGCTATGCTGCTACGACATGTACTGACCGCCATTGACGGAAAGGTCCGCTCCGGTAATAAAGGCGGCTTCATCGGAGGCCAGAAATTCTACGACATAAGCCACTTCTTCCGGCTTGCCGAGACGACCAGCGGGTATGCCGGCAATGATCTTGTTCCTGATGTCTTCGGAGACCGCCATGACCATATCGGTAGCTATGTAACCGGGAGAGAGCGTATTTACTGTGACGCCCTTGCGAGCAACTTCCTGCGCGAGCGCCATCGTGAAGCCGTGCATACCAGCCTTCGCTGCTGAGTAGTTTACTTGGCCAAACTGGCCCTTCTGTCCGTTGATGGACGAGATATTTATCACTCGTCCGAATCCACGATCTGTCATCCCCTGAATGACCGGCCGGGTGACGTTAAACACGCTGTCGAGATTACTCGCGATCACCGCATCCCATTGATCGTGACTCATCTTACGGAAAGTTGCATCCCGGGTAATGCCGGCATTGTTAACCAGAATATCGATCGGCCCGATTTCCTTTTCTATCTTTGCCACCATCGTCTGGCAATCGTCGAAGTTACTAACGTCGCCCTTAAAGGTCGGGATGTCATAGCCCTTCGCCTTGATCGCTTCACGCCACTTTTGGGTTTTTTCTTCATTGCGGTAGTTCGTGACGACGCTGCACCCGGCATCCGCCAGGCGCTTACAAATAGCTGTACCGATACCCCCGGTACCACCGGTCACTAACGCCACTTTTCCTCCCAGTCTCCTGTTCATAGCGTCACCTCGCCACCGCTAGTGCGACACCCTGACCACCACCGATGCAAAGCGTGGCCAGTCCTTTGTGAGCGTCGCGATGTTGCATTTCGTACAAGAGCGTAACGAGGATGCGCGCACCGGAGGCACCGATGGGGTGACCAATAGCGATGGCGCCACCATTGACGTTTACCTTGTTCACATCCCAGCCCAGACCTCGGTTGACCGAGATCGCTTGCGCGGCAAAGGCCTCGTTGGCCTCGATCAGATCAAGATCATCCACAGTCCATCCCGCTTTTTCAAGACAACGGGTCGACGCAGGGATGGGGCCGGTACCCATTATAGCCGGATCCACCCCGGCGTTTGCGTAGGCCACGATGCGCGCCATCGACTTTAGGCCTAGTTCCTTTGCCCTTCGCTCTGTGGTCACGATGACCCCCGCAGCACCATCGTTGATGCCGGAGGCATTACCGGCGGTGACAGTTCCGTCCTTGTCGAACGCGGGACGCAGCTTCGCGAGGCCTTCGGCGGTAGTGCCGTGGCGTGGAAACTCATCGGCGGCGAAGATGATCGGGTCACCTTTGCGCTGGGGAATTTCAACTGGGATGATTTCGTCTTTGAAACGCCCTTCTTTCTGTGCCGACTCGGCCTTTTGTTGTGACGCGGCAGCAAATTCGTCCTGCTCTTTGCGATCGATTTCATACTTGTTGGCAATGTTCTCGGCCGTGTTGCCCATGTGGTACTGATTGAAGGCATCCCAAAGGCCGTCCACGATCATAGAATCCTTCATCGCCCAATCACCCATCTTTGTGCCGACGCGCGATTTCGGTAACACATGGGGCGCCAGGCTCATGCTTTCCTGGCCGCCGGCAATGATCAGCTCAGCATCGCCACAACGGATGGCCTGCGTCGCCAAATGGACCGACTTCAGGCCGCTGCCACAAACCTTATTAATGGTCATGGACGGTACAGATACAGGCAATCCCGCCTCAATGGCTGCCTGACGGACGGGGTTCTGGCCTACACCGGCGGTCAATATCTGCCCCATGATCACCTCATCGACTTGTTCCGGCTTCACTCCACCGCGCTCGAGCAGGGCCGCAATGACCTTAGCCCCAAGACTGCTCGCTGGCATTTGAGACAGGGTCCCACCAAAAGTCCCGACCGGCGTACGGCCTGCAGCAACGATGACGACGCCTTCTTCCATTGTTCGCTCCTGTGTAGTTGGTTGGCTTTGCGGCGCGAGTAGCGGACGCTGCGGCCACTTCTTTGCGGCGGCGCAGCACAGATTAACAGACTTAGATGAACTGCGCTATACGCGTGCTTAAGCTGAGTAAATACGATCTCTGCCGCGGTTATGTTGCGGCGCACAAAGCTTTATGCTACCCTCTGATTCACCGAAGTGCAAGGAGATGCAAGCTAGCGCAGGCCGCTGGCTGACCATGACAAGGGCCTGTATACCCCGGAGACAGCGATCGTGAGTGAGAATCCCTTTTCTTCTAGCCCTAGTGACTGGATCGCATTCCAGCGCAAATATTGGGACGCCTGGAATCAGCTCAGCCGCCAGGCACTTGGGCCGATGGCCTCGACTAGCGGGCCCGCTAACGTTTGGGCAGACGCACTCGACCATTGGTGGAAGACAGTTTCGACCGGCACATCGCCGGAGGTAGAGGACTTTTATGCCAAGCTCATCGAGCAGGGTAAGGCCTTCTTTCGCGTGTCTGAAGGGTTCGCCAACACCTTCCAGTCGGCCGCGACCCGCGGCGAATCGCTAATGGACTGGGAGCAGCAAATGAATGCTGCTTTTGCTGGCATGAAGGAGGCGTTTTCTGGATCCAGCTCCGAGGCACAGGACATGATGCGCCAGGTCATGGCGTTCTGGGAACTGCCGCTCGACACCTGGCAACGTACCGTATCCTCCATGTCGGTGCTACCCGGGGACGTTCTACAGAACTTCAAGGCCGAAGGCCTGGAACGCCTGGGCCAGACTTTCGACGATCGCGTCGACCGTTTCTTGTCGACTCCGGGGGTCGGTTACACACGCGAATGGCAGGGACAGTTGCAGATACAGAGTCGGCTTTGGCTTGACTATCAGAAGGCCCATCAGCATTATGCGGCCGCCTTTGCCAAGATCGGACTGCAATGTGTCGAGCATCTTGAGAAAAGGCTCAGGACACTTGTCAAGGAAGGCAACGAGATTACGTCCGCGCGCGAGCTGTACGACCTCTGGGTTGACTGCTGCGAGGAGGGTTATGCTGACTATGTCTCGACGGACGAGTACGCCGAGCTGCACGCCAATCTCGTCAACAGCCTGATGGCGCTAAAGCGCCACAGCAGTGCGATGATCGATGAGCTGCTTGGCGCGATGAATATGCCGACGCGTCGCGAGGTCAATACGCTACACCGCCGCCTTCAGGAAGCGCGCCGAGAGAGTAAGACGCTGCATACTGAGTTTCAGGCTTTGAAAGAACAGGTCGAGCGGATAAGTGGTGATCGAGCAGTCGCCGCAGAATCGGCATCGCAGCCTGTTGCTGTACAAAGACCCACAAAAGCGCAACCAGTCGCCACGCGCAGGGGGCGATCGACGCCTGCGGCGAAGAAGCCTAAAGCAACCGCACGTCAATCGTCAGGTCAGCAAACCGCAAAAGGAGAATAACTCGTGTTCCCGATCCAAATTCGACCAGATCAGGCGACTGATGAAATGCTCGCCTTCAACCGCAAGCTCGGGGAAGGCTTACATAACTTACTGAAGATCGGCTCGATTGATGCTGGTGTAACGCCGAAGGAAATCGTCTATCGCGAAGACAAACTGGTGCTGCACCGCTTCAAGGGAGCTAATAAGCCGCGCAATCCGGTGCCGGTGTTGATCGTCTACGCATTGGTTAATCGCCCCTACATGGCAGATTTGCAGGAAGACCGATCGCTGGTACGTGGCTTGTTAGACGCCGGTCTCGATGTCTACTTGATCGATTGGGGCTACCCCGATCGGGCGGACAGGTACCTGACCCTGGAAGATTACATCAATGGCTACATCGACCGCTGCGTGGACGTGATCCGCAAGCGCCACAAGCTCGAAAAGATCAATGTGCTGGGCATCTGCCAAGGCGGTACATTCAGCTTGTGCTATAGCGCAACGCATCCGGGTAAAGTGCAAAACCTTATTACGATGGTGACACCGGTGGATTTTCAGACTGGGGACAATCTTCTCAGTCACTGGGTGCAGAAAATGGATGTCGATTTACTGGTAGAAACCATGGGCAACATCCCCGGTGAGTTATTGAACTGGACGTTTCTTTCGCTGAAGCCTTTTCGCCTGATGGGGCAAAAGTATATTGATATGGTCGATGCGTTGGACGACAGACGCAAAGCAAAGAATTTCCTACGCATGGAAAAATGGATTTTTGATAGCCCGGACCAGGCGGGTGAAGCCTTCCGGCAATTCACCAAGGAGTTCTATCAGCAAAACGGGTTGATCAAAGGTCAGGTGAGGATTGGCGACCATCAGGTAAAGCTCAAGAACATCACTATGCCGGTGCTAAATATATACGCCAAACAAGACCATCTGGTTCCGCCCAGTGCGTCGATCCCACTTAAGGACTATGTGGGTACTAAAGACTATACGGAACAGGCCTTCGTTGGCGGCCACATCGGCATCTATGTCAGCGGCCGTGCGCAGAAAGAAGTGCCACCGTCCGTCGGAAAATGGTTGGACGCCAGGACGTAATCCAGTTGCGTTAACGGCCTGCTGGCTGTACGTCAGGCCCTGACGGCATCCTGTTTGCTTTCCTTTTCCTCTTGTCCCAACAACTGCGGGTCCATCATGTCAATAAAGCGCTTGGCCTGCGGCGAGAGAAACTTCCCGCGCCGTAAGACCACACCGTAACTGCGCTTGGGGAAGTAATGGTCCAGCGGAATCCTAGCCAATGGCTCCTTTCCGGTGAGACAGATATCCGTGACGATCGAGATACCCAGCCCCAATCTGACATACTTTTTGATGACCTCCCAACCGCCGGCCTCAAGCGCAACGCTGTAGCTCACGTCGTGCTGTTTGAACACCAGATCTACCATTCGCCAGGTGCTGAGATGGCGGGGTGGGAAGATCAGCCCGTACGGGCTAATGTCTTCAAGCTTGATATCCTTCTTGTCCGCTAGCGGATGGTCTCGTGGCGTGATTAGCACCGTGGCATAACTGAAGATCGGATGATAGGTGATGTCATCGGGCACCTCCGGGGGCATGGATCCCACGGCAAAGTCGACCTCGTCCGCACGAATCATAGCGAGCCCATCGCGGCCGGTGACGTTGTGGAGCTTCAGGCGGATACCCGGATAGCTTTCGGCAAAGCGTCGCATCGGCTCTGGCAAGATATACAGAATGGTTGACTCGCCCGCCGCGATGTTGAGTGCGCCGGTCTCAAGCTTGCCGCGTTGGGCGGCAAAGGTCTCGGGAAGCGAATCCATGCCCTGCACCAAAGGGAGCGCCAACTCGTAAAGCATGTCGCCCTCGGGTGTTAGCTTGATGTTGGGCCCGCGCCGCTCGAACAGTGCGATGCCAAGCTCGCGCTCGAGCGCCTGGATCTGGAGGGAGACGGAGGGCTGGCTCAGAAACAGCCGCTCTGCCGCCTTGGAAATACTGCCCGTCTGCGCTGCGTAGCAAAACGCACGCAGCTGCTTGAGCCGATTTTGCTTGTAGTACACGGGGTTGGCGGACACCATGGAGACAACCTCATAATTACAAAATTCAATAGTAAATATTGAAATAATTGCTTTGTCAAATAGAAGGCCCGCTCAGTAGACTCTGCAACAAGCCTGCAATCAAGCATGCATGCGCCGCGTTGCCCTCAGCCGTAGGTAGTATCGAAATGGAGGACGCATGATGACGCAAGAGCAAGCCATCAAAGATCTCAAACGCGATTGGACGCAAAACCCCCGCTGGCTCGGGGTGGAGCGCGCCTACACGGCGGCGGAGGTGGTGAGACTGCGCGGCACGGTACAGGTTGAACACACCTTGGCCCGGCGCGCTGCAGAAAAGCTGTGGACGCGCCTGACAAGCGACGATTATGTGAGCGCGCTCGGTGCCCTCACGGGCAATCAGGCAGTACAGATGGCGAAGGCGGGTCTAAAGGCCATTTACCTCAGTGGGTGGCAGGTCGCGGCAGACGCTAATAACGCCTTCCAGATGTATCCGGACCAAAGCCTCTATCCGGCAGACAGTGCGCCGCGGGTAATCAAGAACATCAACAATGCCTTACAACGCGCGGACCAGATCCATCATGCCGAAGGCGATGACAGTATCGACTGGTTCCTGCCGATCGTCGCCGACGCCGAGGCCGGCTTTGGCGGTGTGTTGAATGCCTTCGAGCTCATGAAGACGATGATTGAAGCAGGCGCGGCCGGCGTGCATTTCGAAGACCAACTCGCTTCCGCCAAGAAGTGTGGTCACATGGGCGGCAAGGTGCTGGTGTCTACGCAGGAAGCGGTGCAGAAATTGGTGGCGGCGCGGTTTGCCGCCGACATCATGGGCGTGCCGACCATTCTCGTGGCGCGCACGGATGCCTTGGGCGCGCGCCTGTTGACGAGCGATATTGACGAGCGTGACCAAGCGTTTATCACCGGCGAGCGCACCGCCGAAGGGTTCTTCGCTGTCCGTGCCGGTATGGAGCAAGCCGTCGCACGCAGCGTCGCATACGCCCCCTATGTGGATCTGTTGTGGTTTGAAACATCCAAGCCCGATCTCGACGAGGCCAAACATTTTGCGGAGATCATGCACGCGCAGTTCCCTGATAAGTTATTGGCTTATAACTGTTCGCCTTCTTTTAATTGGAAAAGGAATCTGGATGATGCAACGATCGCCAAGTTCCAGCGCGAGCTTGGAGCCATGGGTTACAAGTTTCAGTTTATAACCCTGGCTGGTTTTCATGCCCTTAACTACAGCATGTTTGATCTCGCCGACAAATATCGCGACGACGGCATGGCCGCCTACGTCGAGCTCCAGGAACAGGAATTCGCCTCGGAGAATCGTGGCTATACGGCCAGCAAGCATCAGCGTGAGGTGGGTGCGGGCTATTTCGATGAAGTAACCCAAGTGATAACGGGCGGCAAGTCTTCGATCACGGCGCTCGCGGGTTCCACAGAAGAAGAACAATTCGAAGAAGAGCCTGCCATCAAGCAGGCCGCGTCTTAGCGTTTTTGTTTTAACCTCCTCTGTTGTTCTGCAGCTGACCCTAGCGGATACTAGGGTCAGCTGGGTCTTTCAGCCGCCTTTGCTCACCTGTGCGCACCGGTGACCGGGCTTTTGTTCTCCATAATTGTTTGCCTTCTGGGGGCGCACACTAATGCAAACGCTCGATTAGCGCTTGCGCAAACTCATCGGTGCCACTTTGTCCACCCAGGTCTGCCGTGCAGCGATCCCGCGATTGGATCACACCGCGCAGTGCATGGCGTATCTTTTCCGCCTTCTCACCCACGCCTAAGTGCTCGAGCATCAACGCCGCAGCCAAGATCAAGGCCGAGGGGTTAGCAACGTTCTTGCCGGCGATATCTGGTGCCGAACCGTGCACGGCTTCGAAGATTGCCGTCTCGTCCCCGATGTTGGCACCGGGTGCCATGCCTAGACCGCCGATCAAGCCCGCGCATAGATCGGAGATGATGTCGCCGAACAGATTTGTGGTGACGATCACATCGAATTGATAAGGATTTAGCACCAATTGCATACAGGCGTTATCGACGATCATCTCGTTGGTGACGATCTCGGGATAGGCGTCGGCCATTTCGCGTGAGACCGACAAGAAGAGTGCGGAGGTTGCTTTAAGGATGTTGGCCTTGTGCACCACCGTGACACGCTTTCGTCCGCGTGCACGGGCAGTCTCATATGCAAAGCGCAGGATCTTCTCGGCACCGGAACGCGTGACAACGCTAAGCGATTCTGCCCGCTCACCGTCGGGCGAGACCTCTTGCCGTTCACCGGCATACATGCCTTCGGTATTCTCGCGGATCGTAATGATATCGATGTTGTCATATCGTGACGCGGT
>JBHIDJ010000082.1:0-13748 GCA_046760105.1 Acidiferrobacterales bacterium
TGAGACCAATAGTAAGGGTAGAATGCAACCGTGCGTTCCGGTGTCAATGAATAAATCGGTGCCCACCAATTCAATTGTTGGTACAAATTAGAACCCCAAGTATCCCGGTGAAATCCGATCTTAGACACAGGACCGCCCGCGTGTGTGCCACCATGCGGCAGCACGCGTAAAAGCATCCGATCCCAGTAGTTCCGCTCTAGGTCCATGCCGATTTCTTTAAGAGCAGCAGCAAACAGCTGCTTTGGTTCCGGATGTTGTTTGAATCGCTTTCGCAGGGCTAAAGTGGTGGTGAGATACGCATCGCAACTTAGCTGAAACTGCGCCTTTTCGGGCTGCGGGTAAGTAAAGGTCTCCTTGATCAGTGAATCCGCGAAAGCGCACAACTTCTGGATTGCGGGCACTTTTTTGAAAACCAACAGTCTACCTGCGTATATCAGCGCTCCACGATCGGTATCATTCAACGGATATGAAACCTGCTGTACCCACTGCATGCGTGAACCCTAACGTCTGCGCTCTTTGCTCTTACCTATTCCTCGCCAGCGCCGCAATCGTGTCGGCGAATTTCACCTGGCTGTTGTCCTCTGGCTCATAACCGATTTTTTCTCTGGCATTGGCTATGCTCCAAAACCGATGGGTATTGCCGCTAATACCATATACCACTAAAAAGGGAATACCGTTTTGGTTATCGATGTTTTCAGTCTCTACCATCTTAGTGACTTGTTGGAACTGATCGCGCTGACTTAAATAAGCTCCGAGCGCGCGGTGCAACACCTTTATGTCACCTGGATTAACGTGGTCGATATCATCATCGCGTGGTGAACCGATGCGCCATTGCACGACTTCGAGCTTGTGGTCCCCCACCTTTCCTGTCGCGAATGTAAAGGCGAGCAATTCATAAGCCGCCTTCGCCCAGCCGTAAAAGTTGTCGGAAAGCGGCAACAGGTCAGGTGTAACCGTATCGAACTTGCCCGCCCAAATCAGCCGTTCGTAGTGGTCCGCGGCGTGATTGGAACTGGCCACAACCACACGCCTCACATTCTCTTCCAGGCAAGTGCGGTACACATTGTAAGCCATGGCGATGTTTTGGTGTTCCGCCCAAAACTTCGCATCGCTGTTGTCCTGCCAGGTACTGGCATCGCCGCCGGGTGTGCTCACGAAGCCACAATGAATCACCGCATCGGCACCTGCAAAATACTGACGATAACTGTTGCGATCAGGATGCGTTAGATCGCATAGCTTGATGTCTGGCACCTTTCGACCGTCTTTGGTAGCGGCCCGTATGTCGACGGGTACCAGATGATAGCGCTCGCTTAACCCCGTAAACATCCGTTGCGCCACGTAACCGCAGGCGCCCGTTAATACCACGCGTCTTCTCGCCATTCTCGTTTCTCCTTAACGACCCAGCGTTTCCGCGATCCACAAACAACCACAGAGCCACAATGGTATCTCCCAACGGTAACCGGGTCTCTTTCCCCACGATCGGCAAGGGCCCCGCGCCCCAAGCGGTTGTGCACCATAGCTTCGTGCGTGCCTTTTTCGCTAGAATCTTGACGCCACCATCCCACGAGCGTCATGTATCTGAAAGATCTGACAACACCTGCTCTGATACTCGACCGTCGCATACTCGCCGCGAACACGGGCGCCATGACGGCACGCATGCGGCGCCATGGCGTGAATCTTAGACCGCACTTGAAGACCGCTAAATCGGCAGATGTCGCACGCCTGGCGCTTGAGGGCAACTTTGGCGGCATTACGGTCTCCACTTTGCGGGAGGCGGGCTACTTTCTCGAGCACGGCATCACCGACATCACCTATGCCGTAGGCATGGTGCCGGCGAAGCTCGATACGGCGGCGACCCTTTGTGAAAAAGGCGCCAATCTGAAGATTCTTACCGACAACGTCGAGGTCGCCCAGGCGATCGCTGCCCATGGCGCTGCTCATCAGGTGTTGATCGAGCTCGACACCGGCGACAAGCGCGGCGGCGTTGCGCCACAAGGACCTGAGCTGGTAGAGATCGGGCGGATCCTGGATAAAGCGCCCGCAGTGACGCTCGCCGGTGTGCTGACCCACGCCGGTCACTCGTATGACTGCCGCGATGCCGATGCCGTTGCGGCGGTGGCAGAAGCAGAGCGTGCGGGTGCAGTGATGGCAGCGGAAGGACTACGGGCGGCCGGTCTGCCGTGTCCCGTGGTCAGCGTGGGCTCGACGCCCACAGCCGTCTTCGCGCGAGACCTTACCGGTGTCACGGAAATGAGGCCGGGCGTTTATATGTTCTACGACTTATTCCAAGCCGGTATTGGGGTCTGCCGGCTTGAAGACATTGCTGTAACTGTGCTTGCTTCGGTCATCGGCCAACGCCGTGCCGATAATATCTTGCTCATCGACGCCGGCGCATTGGCACTGTCGAAAGACCGCTCCACCGCGACCTTACCCGAGGACTGTGGCTATGGGCTTGTCTGTGACGCCGAGAGCGGACAACCTATAAAAGGGCTGAGGGTACAAACCGTGGATCAGGAGCACGGCTTCGTCACCGCAGAGCAACCGATGCCCTTCGACAAACTCCCTGTCGGAACCAAAGTGCGGATACTGCCTAACCACGCCTGTATCACGGCCGCCGCCTATGACGCCTATAACGTGATTGACGGTACTAACGAGGTTATCGCCTGGTGGTCACGTTGTAACGGTTGGTAAGAGACCAGTGGCCACAATCGGTCGGTAGGCCTGCATGCTGTTCTGAAGCAGCCTAGAAGGCAAAAGTTATTCCGGCAAATAATCCTGTCCCGGACACTTCGATCTCATCACCAAGATCGTCCTCCGGTTCAGACACAAACAATTTGAGTTCTGAAAAGAACCCGAGTTGGCCTCGCTGAACGCTGAGCCCACCCATCGCCTGCAGGGCGATGCTATCGTCGGACACGGAACCACCCGGACCCTCAAAGTCAGTTGATGCAAGACCGATGCCACTACCGATGTGAAAGCGAAGCAATTTACCGATGCCGAAATACCTGCGTGCGTTAAACATCAGTGCAATAGTGTCAACGTCACCGGAGGTACCAACGTTCGAATCCCAGTCATTGCTGTAACTCAAGAACTCACCGCCGATGGCCACCTTGTCACTGACATGCCATTCACCTTCAACGCCGAACACTCCCGATGCGTCTTCATCGAAGGTAAGGTTAACACCCCCGGATAAATTCTGCGTGTCATCTGAAAACGCAAAACTACCCGTCTTGATAACGATAGTGCCGTCCGCGCTTGCAGTGGAACTAATGCCGGGCAACGTGCACATAGCGACTACCAGCAATGAAAGTAAAAAGGCTTTCATTCCGAAATGTTCCGCTCCCTGAGACAGAACTAGTCAACGTTAACACACGAAGCAAGCGAGCAGTGCGCAAGCGGTCACGGCGCACAAACCGTTCGGCGGAAAATCAATGGATCTCATCCCTAAGGCAGACGGGTTGCGCATCGATCAAGAGACCGGGTGGCGCCTGTGTGTTCGCAGGGGCCACTCAAACGCGATCCCTTAAAGCGAAAGTTCTGTATGGACAGGTGGCCTGTTACGGCCGACCAGAGAGCGGCTTATTTGAAGTGTTTCGCAAAGAAATCGAGCGTTCGCGACCACGAGGTGGTACAAGCTTTTTGTCGGTAGCGTTCCGGATTTGTGAAATCCATGAAGGCATGTCCAGCGTTCGCGTACGTATAGAACTCGTGCTCCTTGCCGCGGCGCGTAAGCTCCGCATCCAACTTGTGCATATCATCCAGCGATGGATTGGTGTCTTCCTCACCGAAATGAAACATCAGGGGACAACCGAGTTCAGCCGTCCGCGCAAGCGGGGCCTCGACTCCCTCACCCCATGGGACCATGATGTTGCCACCATAGTAGGCGACCGCAGCTTTGAAGCCGGGGTTGTCGGCAGCCATTAAATAAACAACTCGACCCCCCATACAAAAGCCGGTGATTCCTAAACGCTGATCGTCAATGGCTGAGTGTTGCCGTAAAAAATCCACTGCGGCGTTCACATCGACGATGATCTCCTTATCGAGGAGCTGTTGGCGTTTTTGCGTCGGTTCTAGATCCGGGTCCAGTCGATGGTAAAGGTCCGGGGCAACCGCCGCATATCCAGCTTCGGCGAGTTGATCCACCATCGTACAAACAAACTTGTCAACGCCGCCTGCATGTTGAATGACCACGATCGCCGCGAACGGCTCAGAAGCGCTTGGCAGATTGCCATACAACCTTATGTCTTGGCCATCTACCTCAAGGATTTCGGTAAATGATGGCATGATTTATTCCTCTGCATATCGTAGACCGTCAGTAAACATTAATACTAACTAAGCCTTTTATTGGGTCTTGGCTTTTATCCAGTCTCCTCAAAACCCATCTCGCAATAAAACAAGACGCTATCGACCCGAAACGGTAACGAGCGCATCACGCTCGAGCGAACTTCGCTTGGTCTATGGCCGCGAGCTCCTGTTCATCCAAGACGACTTTGACAGCATTGGCCGAGTCCACGACATGCTCGGGTCTACGTGCGCCGGGAATGGGAACAACGTTCGGTCCCTGCGCCAATATCCACGCTAATACGACTGCATGCGGCGACACGCCATGTCGCCCGGCAATGGGTTTGAGCGTTGGGTGATCCAACAAAGTCTTGTTTAGCTGCCTGCCGCCAAGGGGACTGTAGGCGAGGAATCCGATTCCGCGTCGCGTGCAATAGTCGACTACGCCGTCATCGATGGCCTGCCGGAAGAATGGATTGAGGCGATTTTGCACCGTGATGATCGGTACCATCGACTCCGCAATCTTGATCTCATCGACCGACACATTGGACAGACCGACCCACCGAATCTTTCCCTCGTGCTGTAGCTCGGCTATTACCCCGACACTATCCGTCAACGGCACTCTCGGATCAGGGGCGTGGAGTTGATACAAATCTATACAATCGACACCGAGAGCTTTAAGCGACTGCTCGCAGGCGCGCCGAAGTCTATCCGGACGGGCATCACTCTCCCAGCGCCCACGGGGGCGAGTCAAACCCCCTTTTGTGCCAACCAGTACCGACTTGTCAGCGCACGGCCATGTTTCAAGTGCTCTTGCAATGAGGCGCTCGTTGTGGCCAATGTCGCCGTTGTCGAGGCAGTAGACGTTGGCGGTATCGATGAAAGTGACGCCGGCATCGAGCGAGGAGTGTAACACGCGAACACCAACGGTCTCATCGGGTCTGCCCTGGATCGACAACGGCATTGCACCAAATCCTATGGCAAAGACAGCAGGCGCACCGGGGCCAAGCGATCGTGTGTGCATGATTGCTTAAAAATGTGTAGAGAATTCGCGCCGAAAGGCGCCCTCAGGTGCTACCCGAGATTATTCTTGTTTCCGCGTACAATCATTCCACGGCTGCTGGATCATTACAACCAAGAGTGACTTTTAGCTGACTTTTCTTAATATATTCAGGCAGGTTACGCCATCACACGTAGGGGAACAAAAGATGAGCGATACAACCAGGCTCGACATTGATTTCGTTCGTGGTCGCTTTCCGGGCTTGAACGACTGGGCGTTGTTCGAGAATGCCGGCGGTACGCTGGTACCACAGAGTGTGATCGATCGTGTCGACGGTTACATGACCGACACTCAGGTACAGCCGGGCGCCGCATACCAGGCATCGGCACTCGCCACCGAGCGCGTCGCTCACAGTCAACAACTAATGGCCAAAATGATCAACGCGGAGCTCGAAGAGCTGATCATCGGGCCATCGACGACGATGAACATCTACGTCCTCGCGCAGGCGTTGCGACACTGGTTCAAGCCGGGCGACGAACTTATTGTCACTAACCTGGATCACGAGGCGAATAGTGGTGCCTGGCGCCGTCTCGCCGACTTTGGCGTAGTCGTCAAAGAGTGGCAATTGGAGCGCGGCAGTGTGGAGCTCGGGGTCGAGACACTCAAGGGCCTGCTCACCGATAAGACCAAACTCGTCTGTTTTACGCATTGCTCGAACATCACCGGGTCTATTCACGATGTTCAGGCGATCACCCGCCTGGTACACGATGCGGGAGCACTTGTCTGTGTCGACGCAGTGGCGTACGCGCCGCACAGGCACCTCGATGTAAAAGCCCTCGATGTCGACTTCTACGCGTTCAGTGCCTATAAGCTGTATGGCCCCCACCTTGGTCTTCTTTACGGCAAGCGCGAGCACCTTTTGAATGCGCGCGCACAGAACCACTTCTTCATCGGGGAGCAGGACATTCCATTAAAACTCATTCCTGGGGGAGTTAATCACGAACTTACTGCGGGACTCACCGGTATCATTGATTATTTCGATGCGGTTCACGGTCACCACTGCCGTGACAAGCAAAGCAGCCTACAAAACAAGCTCGGCCAGATATTTGAACTTGTCGCGGCGCACGAGGAAGTGCTCGCCAGCCGCTTCGTCGATTTCCTCCAGTCAAAGTCAAATGTACGGATCATCGGCCGCGCAACCGCCGATAAGACACGCCGGGTACCGACATTCTCGTTCGTTGTCGAGCACCGCGATTCAGAGGAGTTCCCCGAACGCATGCTCAACTACAAGATCGGCATCCGCGCCGGCCACTTCTATGCCCAAAGATGCATCGATGCTTTGGGGTTCACCCCGCAGAACGGTGTCGTACGGGCAAGCATGGTGCACTATAACAGCGTCGACGAAGTTGACCGCCTTATCCGACATCTCGACGAAGTTATTTGAAGGCTGCGATTACGGACAAACCGGCGTGCGATTTGCTGGCCGATGCTGCTTTTGTCCAGTTCGAGCGTAAATATCTTGCCAAGGGTCTTTCGGATGTCGCGAATTGTCAGACTAGACCGTGACGACCGGGGACGAGACTGAAATCTTTCAGTCCTTTGTCGGTTCAAAGACGACGTCGGGCATGGCAACAAAAACCTGAGTGGACGCATGGACATTCCAGCAGATTCTATATATATAGTTGCGCCCTGGCGAATCGGGAACCCAAAGCGGGGCACTGTAGTCGAAAGATTTAGGTGTCGCCACTTCCCGTTAAACAGATCATGTATCCCATCATGTTGTTGAAGGCAGATACTATCTACCCCATAACGGGGCTTATGTTGGCTCTGGCTACAGTGCTTGCAGGTTGCGCCACGACCCCGCCGGCGATACGAGAGGTGCCACCTGGCGACCTGCAACTCCGTGAGGTACGTGAAAATATCAGCGCTCACCGCGGTACGCGTGTGCGCTGGGGTGGAGTCATCGTGTCGGTGGAAAACAAGACCGACGAAACTTGGATCCAAGTGCTGGAGCTGAAGTTGAGCCGTTCCGGCCAGCCTAAGCGCCAAAGCCCCTCAGATGGCCGTTTCTTGATACGCGCGCGGGGTTTCCTCGATCCGGCTGTCTATGCCAAGGATTTGGAAATCACCGTGGTTGGAACCCTCGGGGACGAGGTCGAGCGCTCAATCGGCGAACATCCCTATTCATTCCCTGTCGTGAGCGCTGACGCATACCATTTGTGGCAACCGGCTCGCTACTATGGGCATTACCCCTATAGGCACTATCCGAGCTACTACTATGGATACTATTATTATCCCTACGGATATCATCACTACGCCTTCCACTTCGGCCACAGGCACCATCACCACGGCCTCCATTTCAGCCATCGTCACCATCGTCGCGGGTTCCGCTGGGTTGTTAAGTAAACAAACGGCTGGGAACTTCTAGCCTCAGCAGAGCCGACCAGCGCTAACTTCAGGCTAGTTTGGAATTTTCGCGCGCTCGCCGCGGCGAAGGAGCGACACGGTTCTCGCCATAACTCGGTCGCTTGGCTGGCGCCTTGCCGCCGGCAGACCCCCATGCTGCCGATCCTCCGCTAATGCACCGCTGTTCTTGACGATGCCGCCTACCCGGACTATATGAGAGCGGTAGCACTTCATTTTTGAGGAGGTACCCCATCAATGGTTAGTGGGATTAGAGTATCTGTCTTGCTTCTGGCTGCCATGATCCTTCCCATGGCCGTTAGTGCGGCCACCAAAGCGCCCGCAACGTTCAGCCGAATCACCCACTCCGGTAAGGTGATAACCGGCAAAGCCCTGGAAATCGGTATCGATCACAAGGGCGTCAAGCTGGAGGCAATCACTTTTTCCGGCGACGAGGCGATTGTGGTCGTGTGGAACAGAACACCGAATGGCGTGAAGGGACACGTTGGTATTGCTCTTTATGATAGCAAGAACCGATTGATCGCAGCCGAGTCCGATTCGCAGTCGATCACACGCAAAATGATGAAGATCAGAGCCGGAAAGACGGCAAACTTCAAGATCAAATTCAAGAAGTTCATGTCAAGTTTTAAAGGGGCCGCTAAATATCGATTGGTTTTTGTCACATCGACGTGATTAATATTTTTTAAGGGAAGACAAAATCTCATCATGGATGAACGAACCCCGCCTCGTGCGGGGTTCTTTTTTATTTGGCCCCAGATAATACAGGTCGTACCCGCGTTCACACCTGAACCACCGCCGGCAAACCGTTTACCGCAGTTCGAGTTTTCGTGGAAATCCTCACAGTCCTATTGGACAGCAATACGAAGATCACCGGCTATGGACCACTTGAATTGGCAATACGCTGCGGCTGCAGGCGCCGCTGCGCTTAGATACTCATGTGCGCTGTTTCGGTTAAGCAGTGGTATGATGACCTAAACAGGACACTTCTGATGAGTCGAAATCCGTTTACACCGAGCTTCGAGGAGCTACCGAAGACAGTTCCTATCTTTCCGCTCTCGGGTGCCATTGTTTTGCCCGGTGCGCAACTGACACTCAACATATTCGAGCCACGTTACCTGAATATGGTGTTTGATGCGTCAGGAGCCGACCGGATGATCGGCATGATCCAACCCGTTCATTCAGGAGAAGCACAAGACAACGACAATATCCATAAAACAGGTTGCGCCGGCCGTATCACCACGTTTCGTGAGACAGACGATGGACGCCTGCTCATCGTTTTGACGGGGGTTTGTCGATTCGACGTGATCAAAGAAATAGCGACAACTCGCGGATACCGTCGCGTACTAGCGGACTGGGGACCATACGCTGACGATCTGAGTGAGGGGGATAGTCCGAGCCTTGAGTCTGAGCACCTGATTGATACGCTAACCCCTTATTTCGACGCCAAGAACGTACAAGCCGATTGGGAGTCGCTGAAAAAAATGTCGAGCGCGTCACTTGTCAATCTTCTGGCTACGAACCTGCCCTTTGAGCCAGAGGAAAAGCAGGCGCTAATCGAAGCCAAGACCATACACGATCGGACAAAGGTTCTCATTGTCCTTTCGCAAATGTCTCTATCGAGCTCAAACGAGCCTGGCGATACAAGGCACTGATCAGTTGCTAACTCAGGGGTGACACGCAGTCGCGATGGAATTCAATTATCAGACCAGGCGCATCATGGAATGCGCCATGATGACTAACGCTCCGAGACCCAGAAATAGGACGATCGCATTTAAAACGACTGACCGTTTATGTAGCCGTTTAAAGCGATCGTCCTGCGCTTCCCCCGCATCACGGGCAGCATTGATCTTAGGGACCAGGGTTAGCGAGTAGATAGTGAGGCAGGTCATCACCACTATGATGGCGATTTCTAAAAGCAGCGGTCCTGTCCAAGCACTACTCACACCGCCAAGCCCTATCAGGCCGAGCAACGCGAATACACCGCATCCTACTCCTAGCCCGTAGTAGCGCGGGAAGATAGCCCGTACAAAACGACTAGCGTCCTTTTGATCAAGGACCGAAAACGCGGTGGGTGCCATTAAAAACGACAAAAAGATCAGGGCACCAACCCACGTCACCATGGCGAGAAGAATCGCAGCAAATGCAACCGTACTCATCTTAAGGTACTCATCTGTCGCCCGGTTTTGGCTTGATAACCCACCGTCCTGCCGATAAGCGTCAGTTCGAGTCGCGAATTGTTTACAGCGCCGGATGCTTGGTATGCCAGGTCATCGCCTGCTCATAGGCGTAAGCCAGCCGCAGGACTCCGGCCTCGTCGAATGCCTTGCTGACGATTTGTAGACCGACTGGCAACCCGCTTGTGGTGAACCCACAAGGTACGGAGATCGTGGGCAGACTGATAAAGTTGAAAGGCAACGTATTGCGACTACGCAGCGCCGTATGTCCCGGCGGGTCATCCGTGATCGGGGTGGTCGGGACCGGTGATGTAGGCATAATGATCGCATCAACAGTCGCCAATGCGCGTCTCGTCTCGGTCGTCAACTGGCGGCGCAATCTTTGCGCCTGAATGTACTGCACGGCTGTGTAGAAGCTGCCCAACTCAAACGACGCCCTCAGCTCATCGCTGAATTCATGGGGACGTTCGCGCAAATCTGCGGCGTGATAGGCAGCGCCTTCGACAGCGATAATGAGCGCACCTGCTGTACAGGCTGCGCGCATATCAGGGAGTTTGATCTCTTTCACCGTCGCCCCGAGATCGCGGAGTATTTGGGCAGCGGCGTCAACCGCATCAGCAATCTCGGGATCACAATCTTCGAAGAAAAACTCACGGGCAATACCGATCTTGGCTCCGCGGATGTCATGTTCTAGCTGTCCCGCATAGTCGGGCACGGGTCGGCTAACACATCCGGGATCGCGTGCGTCGTGACCGGCCAGTACCTGTAACATGAGCGCCGCGTCCCGCACCGTGCGTGTCATCGGACCCACATGATCCATGGACCAGGCGAGGGGCAATGCCCCGAATTTACTCACGCGACCAAAGGTGGGCTTAAGCCCCACCATACTGCAGCAGGCCGCGGGTTGGCGAATAGATGCGCCAGTGTCGCTGCCCAACGCGGCGCACGCCAGTCCCGCTGCCACCGCCGCGGCCGAACCGCCGCTCGAACCGCCGGGATGACAGTCCAGACTCCAAGGATTGTGTACGGGGCCAAAGTGCGCGTTGGCGCTGGTGGTGCCATAAGCGAGTTCATGCAAGTTCGTCTTACCGAGAATGACGGCGCCCGCGCGTTTAAGGCGTTCGACGGCGGCGGCGTCGTGGTCGGGCGTCCAGTCGGCAAACAACCGCGAGCCGAATGTGGTACGCACGCCGCGCGTGGCAAACAGGTCCTTTACCGCTACGGGAATGCCGTGCAGCGGACCGAGGTAGTGGCCGGCCTGAATCGCCGACTCCGCCGCGGACGCTGCCTGTCGGGCGTGCTCTTCCGTCACTGTGATATAGGCATTGAGCTGCCCGTCATACTCCGCAATGCGCGCCAATGTGACCTCGGTCAGTTCCACCGGCGACAGCTCACCCGCGGCAAGACGCGGTGCCACGCCCGTTATGCTGCTGAAGGCTAACTCAGCTTGCATCATCTGTTTTCATCGGCTGCACCGGTGTGCAATGTACCAAGGCCGGCTCACAATCACGCAAGCCGCTCTCCCGATCTCTGAGCGTGTTGACCGCCCGTACCATGGTCGGTAAACGCTTGCGGTAAGCGGTGGCTTCCGAGTCGCTTAAATCACGCCCAAAAGTCTCGCGCGCCATCTGTTTCAATTCAGCGATTGACGGATCCTTCATAAGGATTTTCCTGTTCGTGAGGCCCTGCAGGGTCGGCTGAGCTTACGGGCCGCCACGGTAGCGCGCAAGCACGAATATTACGATCGCGTTCATGCTAAAATTTTTCATACCGATGCCCAGCTATTGCGCCAGCGACCGAACGACACCTTGCTGAATGGAGGCCATGGACCATGAGCGCGCCTCGCGCGGAACAAGATAAAGCAAGCCAGCAAAAGGCCAACGTGTCCACGAGTAACGCCAAAGAGAGCAGTCCTCCTCCGCCCCACTTCATCCGCCAGATTATCACGGAAGACCTGAGGGCCAACAAAAACAACGGGCGCGTAGTCACACGCTTCCCACCGGAGCCAAATGGCTACCTTCATATCGGACACGCCAAGTCCGTCTGTCTTAATTTCGGGATCGCTGCCGAATTCGGAGGCATCTGCTACATGCGCTTCGATGACACCAATCCCAGCAAGGAAAGCATGGAGTACGTGGAAGCCATTAAATCGGACATTCGCTGGCTTGGATTCGATTGGGGCGACCGCCTGCGTCACGCCTCTGACTATTTCGAGCAGCTATACCAGTATGCCGTGCAGCTCATCAAGAAGGGCAAGGCGTACGTATGCAGCCTCAGCGCAGACAAGATTCGAGAATATCGGGGAACCTTGACTGAGCCTGGGAGAGACAGTCCCTATCGCGATCGTTCGGTCGAGGAGAACCTCGATCTATTCGAGCGCATGCGCGCGGGTGAGTTTCCCGACGGTGCCCACGTTTTGCGTGCAAAGATTGATATGAAATCGCCGAACTTGAACATGCGGGATCCAGTCATCTATCGAATTCGGCACATGCCGCATCAAATGACAGGCCATGAGTGGTGCGTCTATCCGATGTATGACTTCACGCAATGTCTTTCGGATTCCATTGAGGGTGTAACCCATTCGCTTTGTACGCTGGAGTTCGAAGATCATCGCCCGTTATACGACTGGATACTGGATGAGCTCGAGGTCGATTGCCATCCCCAGCAGATCGAGTTCTCGCGCTTGTCTTTAAATTACACGGTGATGAGCAAACGCATGCTCAACGAGCTGGTCGACGAAAAATATGTCAACGGGTGGGATGATCCACGCATGCCCACGCTTAAGGGCATGCGCCGGCGCGGTTACACACCAGACGCAATCCGAGATTTTTGCGAACGCATTGGTGTAACAAAGAAGGACAATTTCATCGAGATGAGTTTGCTCGAGAACTGTATCCGCGAGGACTTGGAAAACCGTACACCTCGGCGGATGTGTGTGTTACGTCCGCTGCGCGTGGTGATCGACAACTACCCGGAAGATCAAGTGGAGGAGTTTGAGGCACCGAATCACCCCAACGACCCCAGCATGGGATCACGCAAGGTGCCATTCTCTCGCGTGTTGTACATTGAGCGCGATGATTTTCTCGAGGATCCGCCGAAAAAGTTCTTTCGCCTTGCTCCCGGACGTGAGGTACGGCTGCGGTACGCCTATATCGTCAAATGTGTCGACCTTGTTAAAGATGAACAGACGGGAGAAGTGGCCGAGCTGCACTGCACCTACGATCCGGCGACACGTGGGGGCACAACGCCGGACGGGCGCAAGATAAAGGGCACAATACACTGGGTTTCTGCCGCCCAGTCGCTCCAGGCCGAAGTACGCCTGTATGATCGTCTGTTCGTCAAACCGAATCCTAGCGATAGCAAGAATGGTACCGACTTTAAGGCTTACTTAAATCCGAAATCAATCGAAACGCTGACATCGAGCCGCGTTGAACCGAGTCTCGCGGGCGCCACGCCGGAAAGTCCATACCAGTTTGAGAGACAGGGTTACTTCTGCATCGATTCCGCTGACACTGCCGGCGGCGCGCTGGTATTCAATCGAACGGTCACGTTACGGGATTCATGGGCCAAGATTGAGAAAGAGCAAACGGCCAAGGCAAATAAAGGGTAAAAACTTAAGCTGCATTGAGCCCAAGCCAACTGTGTATAGCCGAAATCACGGCCTCATGGTAATGTTTAACTACAATCACAGCGGTCTCATGTGAAGGGCGTCACTAGGAGGGTCAACGATGATAAAGAAAACAATCGCATTGGCTGTGTTTGGTGTTGCAGTTGTGCTTAGTGTGGGGCCCGTGTCGGCGGCTCAGTTCCTGGTCGACCTGACCCATCCGTTGCCAACCTTTAAACCCATGGCGGGTGATCCCATGAAA
>JBHIDJ010000083.1:0-13334 GCA_046760105.1 Acidiferrobacterales bacterium
GGAGAAATCTATGTGTGTAACCTGTCCGTGCTCGCTGCCGAAGAAGGTATGTTGCCGCCCATGGGTGCAGTCAATGATCTGATCGGGAAAGACAAGACTCGCGACCGCAAGCTTCGTAATCGCTCCGACGGCGTTTACCGCGATGACGTTTGCGGCGCCGGACTGTTTGAGTGCCCACAGGTTCGCCCGGTAGTTAACCTCGTGTGGCGGGATCGTATGGCCTGCCCCGTGACGCGGCAGGAAAACGACTTCGTGCCCGCCGCATCGGCCAAACACCATGGCCGCAGAAGGTTCTCCGTAAGGTGTCCGAACCACTTCACGACGGGTGATTTCGAGATTGTTTAGATTGGTTAGGCCGCTACCGCCGATTATTGCGATCAAGCTCATTGGGATTCCGGTTCCGCGTAAATACCGGGGGCGTTACGAAGGTACCCTTTATAGTCCATTCCGTAGCCGAACACGTAACGGTCTGGGACTTCAAGCCCGGCGAATTCGACGGTTACGTCAACGGCGCGTGATCGATTCTTGACGACCAGCACCGCTTTGTGCACGGCTGCCGCGCCTTCTGCCAGGAAACGCTCCTCTATCGCCAATAAGGTCATGCCCTCATCCAGGATATCGTCGACCAACAGCACCACCCGATCGCGCGCCGGAACGTGAGGGCCCATAATCCAATGTAATTCGCCGCCGTGAAGTTTCTCGCGGTAGCGCGTGACATGCACGTAGTCAACTTGCAGAGGAAATGATAGTTTCGGTAACAGTTTGCCAAATGGCACCATACCGCCGTTCATAATGCAGACGACTATCGGATCTTTCTTCGCGAGCGCATGCGTGATGCGCGAAGCCATGGAGTCGAGTGCTGCTTCAACCTGCTCCGTTTTGTACAGGCAGTCGGCGTTCTGCAGAACTTCCCACGCCTTTTGTGCGCTAATAGGTTTCAAGGCCAAGCGTTGCTGGCGTCCGTTCAGCTATAGCTCTAGGCTCTTGAGGTATTCACGGAAGTCGTCTTTTAGCTCCGGATGCTGGAGGGCATATTCCACGGTCGCCTGCAGATAACCGAGCTTGCCGCCACAGTCGTAGCGTTTGCCCGTGAACTCGTAGCCAAAAACGGTTTCATACTCAAGTAAGGCGGCAATCGCATCTGTTAATTGATACTCACCGCCCGCCCCAGTGCCGATGTTCTCCAAACAGGAAAAGATGCGCGGGGTGAGGATATAACGCCCCGCGACAGCTAGGGTGGAAGGTGCTCGTTCAGGAGCAGGCTTCTCCACTAACGCCTGCACCTTGTACACCTGCGAGCCGGCGGGCTCTGCGCGTATGATACCGTAGCGGTTGGTGTCCTCTCTGGGGACATTTTGTATTCCTAATACCGAGCCGTCTTTCTGGTTGTACACATCCATCATTTGCTGCAGCACGGTTGGCGTGGCATCAAACAGATCATCAGCAAGGAGTACTGCGAAAGGCTCATTGCCAACTACTGGCTTGGCGCACAGTACTGCGTGCCCTAAACCAAGCGCTTCCGGTTGCCGGATATACGCACACGACGCATTGTTGGGCAGGATATTTCTAACAGACTCCAGCAGCTCGGTCTTGTTTCGCCTCGCCAGCTCAGTCTCGAGTTCGTAAGCTTTGTCAAAATGGTCCTCGATCGAGCGTTTGTTTCGTCCAGTGACAAAAATCAAGTGCGTGATACCGGCACTCAGCGCTTCCTCCGCAGCATACTGGATAAGCGGCTTGTCAACGATCGGCAACATCTCCTTCGGGCTCGCCTTGGCAGCAGGTAGAAAACGCGTACCGAGGCCAGCTACAGGAAAGACGGCCTTAGTAATGCGCATCATCACAACACCTCTTCCACCGGTCTATGATGTTCCTCGTGACATACACCAGCCAACACGTTAACGCTGTGTGAGAACGCCCCTCGCCACCAATAGATCGAGTAGGTGTTCTGTGCAATCTGCCAACGAATCGTTCCCCGTATCCAGTATAAGGTCTGGGTTAGATGGTTCCTCGTAGGGAGAGGAGATTCCAGTGAAGTCGGGGATTTCACCTGCCCTCGCCTTTCGGTATAGCCCCTTGACGTCCCTACTTTCGCATACTTCCAGTGGACAGCGGCAATAAATCTCGATGAAATCTCCTGGCGTTACTAATCCGCGCACAAAGTCACGGTCTCTTCTGAACGGTGATATAAAAGCCGTGAGCGCGATCACACCAGCCTCGATAAACAGGCGCACCATCTCCCCAATGCGGCGGATGTTCTCCGCACGATCTTCACGAGAAAAACCTAAGTCAGAGCACAATCCATGTCGTACGTTATCGCCGTCAAACACAAATGTGCGACAACCCCTCTGGTGGAGTTGTTCTTCCACGGTGTGCGCAATGGTGGATTTCCCGGAGCCGGAAAGTCCGGTAAACCAGAGGGCGGCGCTTTTGTGATTATTCTGCTTCTCCCGACGCGTGCGTGTGACCGTGACATTGTGCCATACAGTATTCTTACTCTTCATTAACACTACTCCACAAAGCTGATAGACGTTGTATCTGCATGCAGCGATCATGCCGGGATCGGTTCATCGTCCAACCCCCGTGTACTCAAAGCCAGCGGCTCGCAATGCGTCTGGGTCGTACTGATTACGACCGTCAAATATGATTGGCGATTTCATCATGCGCTTCATCTTTGCAAAGTCGGGATGACGGAAGGGTTTCCATTCAGTCACTAATACCATCGCGTCCACATCCTTCAAGGCGTCATAAGGATTTTCGGTGAGTTCCAGCTGAGTGCTCTCAAACCACGATTTTGGCAGTTGCCGCTGCGCTGCTGGCATTGCGACCGGATCATAGGCCTTAACCCGCGCGCCCGCTGCAATAAGCTCATCCAAGAGCACTAAGGACGGCGCTTCGCGCATATCGTCAGTACTAGGCTTGAAAGCCAGCCCCCAAATACCGAAAGTGTGCTGATTTAGCTTGGCGCCAAACCGCTGGGTTATCTTCTGGAATAAGATACGCTTCTGCGCATTATTTCTTGACTGTACTGCTTGCAGTATCTCGGGTTCAAATTTCTGTTCTTTGGCTGTATGGATCAGTGCTCTGACGTCCTTCGGAAAACACGAACCTCCGTATCCACAACCCGGATAGATAAATCCATAGCCGATGCGGGAGTCGGCCCCGATCCCTAGCCGCACGCTCTCTACGTCCACGTCCATGCGGTCACAGAGGGTGGCGATCTCGTTCATAAAAGAAATCTTGGTCGCGAGCATTGCATTGGCAGCATACTTAGTCATCTCGGCTTCGCGAACACCCATAAAGAGCACACGCTCCCGCGTGCGCATGAACGGTGCATAGATTTCCCGCATTATCTCCTGGGCACGTTCGCTATCGGTACCGATGATAATGCGGTCTGGGCGCATGAAGTCCTGCACCGCTGCACCTTCCTTTAGAAATTCGGGGTTACTCACGACATCGAAAGGTGTATCGGCATCACGCTCACGCAGACCTTTACGTACAGCGGCTTCGACTTGCTCTGCGGTACCTACAGGTACGGTGGATTTATCGACGATGACCGTGTACTCACTAATACATTGCCCTAGCTCGTGCGCCACGTCTAAGACGTGTGTCAGATCGGCCGATCCGTCGTCTCCCGGCGGCGTGCCTACGGCGATGAAATACACTTGTGACTCAGCCATTGGATCGCCCAAAGAGGTAACGAAATACAGACGTCCTTCCTTGGTGTTATTGACAACCATCGCCTCCAGGCCGGGCTCATAGATCGGCACGCTGCCGTTCCTGAGGGCTTCGATCTTGCTGTCATCTTTGTCAACGCAGACGACCGTGTTGCCCATTTCGGCGAAACAGGCCCCTGTCACAAGGCCCACATAACCTGTTCCAATAACAGTTAATTTCATTTATTAATCAATAACTTAGATGAACCCGCGCGTCTCTAACGGCAAGTCATTTGTGCGTCGCGAGTTCCGGCATGCTCGCTTTTTCAGCGATCAACTCGGTCGTTGGGGGTGAGTGTTCCGGCACCAGGGTGAGAAGAACTTCCTTCATGCGTACTTCCTTGTTTTGGATATTTGCTCGTTGAAGTTTAAGCACCGCCTGCTCGACGACGTTTTTGTCAACGTTTCGGCTCTGGGCTAGCAGGATCTTTGGATGCTGAGTCTCGACACGCTGCTCGTCACGGTGAAATAACTCCTCATAGAGTTTCTCACCCGGCCGTAGACCAGTATAGACTATCTCAATATCGTCCTCCGGCTTCTTACCGGAAAGCAAGATAAGCTGCCTCGCCAGGTAAGTTATCCTGACGGGCTCACCCATATCCAAGACAAATATCTCACCGCCTTTGCCGATCACACTCGCCTGCAGGATTAACTGCGCTGCTTCGGTCGTTGTCATGAAATAGCGCGTTACCTCTGGATCGGTAACCGTTACCGGACCACCGCTGGCAATCTGTTCTTGAAATAGCGGTATGACGCTGCCGGTGGAACCCAAAACGTTGCCGAACCGCACGGTAATGTACTTTGTGTCGGATTGCCCATGGAAATATTGGCAGCAGACTTCTGCGGCTCGTTTGCTTGCTCCCATAACATTTGCCGGGTTCACTGCCTTGTCGCTCGATATCAATACGAATGTTCCACATCCGTATTGACTGGCAAGCGATGCCAAGTTCCAGGTCCCAAGCACGTTGTTTGTTACTGCCGCACTCGGTTGATCTTCTAGAATGGGCACATGTTTATAAGCGGCGGCGTGGAAGATTGCGTCAGGCTCATAGCGCTTAAGCGCCTTCTCCACAGTAATCCGATCACACACATCACCAAGAAGCGTTACACAAGACAGCTCTGGAAAAGTACGCTGCAGCTCTATCTCAATCGTATATAAATTAAATTCGCTACGCTCGAAGACGATCAGTTGAGATGGGCCAAGATGTGCAATCTGTCGACATAATTCCGAGCCGATGGAGCCACCCCCACCAGTAACCAACACCGATTTGTCAGCCAACTCCCTGCTAATCTCAGTCCAATCCAGTTGCACCGCTTCTCTACCCAACAAGTCTTCAATCTCTACGTCACGCACTTGCTTGATGCTCACTTGACCCGTGACAAGATCCTCCATCCGAGGTAGTGTCCTGAATGGAATGCCACACGGCTCACAAGTAGCGACAATGTGTCGCATTTGCTTTGACGTGGCCGACGGCACGGCGAGCAGTATGACATCGATGTCCAGCTTGGTAGCAACCTTCGGTATCTTATCGACCGCGCCGACTACCCGTATCCCGTGTATCTCCCTGCCTTTTTTCGTTTTGTCGTCATCTACAAAGGCCACAGGCTGATACTGATCCGAGTCTCTCAACAGGTCTCGCACGAGCATCTCACCCGCCCTTCCCGCGCCGACAATCAGCGCTTTTTTTCCCGTTCGATAATAGATCTTGTGATCTTTGAACCATCGATAGAGAAGACGAGGTCCCCCAAGCAGACCTAAAAGCAATAAAGCATGTAATGGGATGACCGAACGAGGAATATAGGCCATTCGGGTAACTAGAAATATCGCTACCGCTGACACAGCAACGGCTACCGCTACTGCTTTGGTGATGCGAATCAAATCCGGAACAGAGGCGAACCGCCAAACACCGCGGTAAAGCCCGAAATACAAGAATACACTTGCGTGTACCAAGATGACTATGGGTAACATAACCATAGCCTGTCCGAGATATGGCTCAGGAATACTCTCAAGATTGAAACGCAGCCAGTACGCACCCAGCCAGGCAACGGGAATCATTAGCAGGTCGTGGGTGAAGGCACCCCCGCGGCTGCGCAATTTGCCCAAGATTCTCATCTTGTCATCACTATGCCCTGGCGACCCTCAAGACGATGAACAGCAAACACCAATACACCGTACGCGAGTAGCCAGGCTACTATGAGCAGCCACTGAGCAGACGGAACCAAGTAGCGCGCAGTAACTGCGGACAATGCGCATAGTAGCATAAGGACATACTCGCTCAGAACGGTGCGCTTGTGGCCCCATCCGAGCTGTACCAGGCGCTGGTAGTAATGGATCTTGTGGGCCTGCCAAACCTTCTCACCCCTCAACATGCGCCGGAAGAGCGTCACGGTCGCATCGACAATAAAAGGGGAAAAGACCAGAATACCGATCCACAATGGAAAAATGCCGTCGCGGTCGGCCCACAACATAAAAGCCGCGGCTAGAAAACCGAGCAATGAGGAGCCGGTATCTCCCATGAAGATCCGCGCCGGTGGAAAATTGAAAAATAAGAAGCCGCCTGCCGCAGCCGCCACAACCAGGTTAAACACCATGAAGAGCTGAACATCGGCCAGCCAGCCGAGCACGGCAAAAGTACTGAAACCGATAACCGCCATACCTCCAGCAAATCCATCCATGCCGTCCATAAAGTTATACAGATTGACCATCCATGCGATAAACAATAGCGAGAGCACGACAGTCACTGGCTGAGAAAGGATCCATGTTGTCCCTGGTAGGTCAATGCTTCCCAACCCAAAGCCACTCCACACGAGGAGACCGGCAGCCGCGAAGTGGATCACTATACGATAACCCAAACCTATCGTGAGCCTGTCATCAAGAAACGAAATGCCCGCAATCAAAAGAGCCGCCGCCCCGAGCCATGCGATATCAATACTCACACCATAAACGCCGGCCGCGATTGTACCCGAAATGAGAATGGCCGCAAGAATGGCAATTCCTCCACCACGCGGCATCGGTTGATCATGAAGTGAACGTCTATTAGGATGATCCAGCACATAGAGTCTTGATTTGGGGTTGCATAAATGCCGTGTGAGGAAAACAGAAACAACAAGTGACAAGGCAATCACGACAGGACTCATACCGCTTGTTCCTCATAACAAGTCACCATCTCTTTAACCCCGTCCGCTAGCGTTCGCGTAGGACGATAACCCAGTTCATTGCTTATTTTCTGGCAACTGTACCACGCGGAGCCGAGCAGCTTGTTGAGTGCACCAGAATCGAAAACGAACGGCCGTCCACGTGCAAAACTGATCAGATCACCTACCCTGGCTGCTGCTCGGAGCGCACTCGCTGGTATGCACCAGCGCGGCACACGTTTCCCTAACGCCCGACATAACAACACATAGATCTCCCGAGTCGAGTATGCCTGCCCGTCCGTGACGATGTAAGTCTGGCCATTAGCGCGTGGATTTTCAGTCGCCAACAGTACCGCCTGGATCACATTGTCGATGTGGACCAAGGACCTTTTATTACCAGTTTCCGGAAGCGGTGGAAATCTGCCGTGTGTTATCGCCCCCATCATGCGCTGGAGATTTCCTTTGACGCCGGATCCATATACCAGCGGCAAGCGTAGAACGCAGACATGAAGCGGATGGCGTTTGCCTGCTTCCAGAACAAGCTTTTCAGCAGCAAGCTTCGCCTGCCCATACCGCGTCACAGGCTGAGCAACGGCGTTTTCATCCAGACACGCTGCCGCTCCCTCACCGAGAACCTTTACGCTGCTAAAAAAAATAAATCGCCTTACACCGGCGCGTACGGCTGCATCCAGCAGAATCCGCGTTCCCGCGATGGTGGTCTTGTAGTGTGAGTCCTCCGTATCGAGTGACAGCTCTTTGGCGCGACGCGACCCCCCAGAGTCATTCGGTGCACCGCCATAGCTCGCCAGGTGAAATATGGTGTCTACACCGTGGCAGGCGTCATCCAAATTCCTGGCCTGACCGAGGTCGCACGCAATGCCGACGACTGAATCGTCTGGCCAGAGCACGGAGATCCTCGATACATCTCTTACCACGGCTCGGATTTGCACATTACGTTGTCGCAGTGCGTAAACCAGGTGGTGGCCTATGAACCCTGTCGCGCCGGTAATGAGAATCGTCTTCCCTGGGAAAGCATTAGACATCACAGAGTTGGTTGATTTTCGGAAAAGGAGTTGGATGGCTAACAACCAGTCACGAGATAGTCAAAAAAACTCGCTAAGACGCGCTCAAAAGCGTGTACGATGCTTACACGGCTGAGCCTTAAGTTCGTCCGAGGACTTAGTTTCTTGTGATCTGCTCAGGTGCTGGTCCCCCCTCGGGTGTCGGTGGGGAACCGACCAAGGATATTGCTACGTCGTCGCCTAAAGCGTTGCGTGTGTGTGCACTCCCCCACATCTTATCCCCTGCGCCAGGTCGCGGTGCTTGCGTTGCTGGCGCTAATCGATCCGGTGTCGGTAGCGGGAAAGTAGGCTTGCCGTAAACGAGTCGCTTGACCCAGCAGCCCATCGCCAGGACGACAAAACGCGCCCACACGGCCAAGATGACAGCCCCCATGAGGGGCGCGGGATACTGATGTCGGAAGAACTTTCTATAAAAGCGGACCATTCCCTTGTGTAAATGCCATAAGACGCGAATCGGCCGATCCTGGCTGCAATAGCCTTTGTAATGTGTCGCTTCCGCATCCGGCACGAAAAGGATCTGCAATCCGGCTTGTCGAAAACGCATACACCAATCCAAGTCATCACAATGCAAAAAGTAGCCTTCATCCAACGGACCTACTATTTGCTCTGCCGGGGCGCGCCGCACCAGCATGAATGCACCGGAGATGGCCTCCTGAAAAATGGGCTTCTTGGGCAAAGGGGTTCCCACCAGGACGAAACTGCGGAAGCGTGGATGATTAGCGAACAACTTATTCAGATGCAACACGCGCACGAAAGTACGCCACGGGGTGGGCACGGCACGCCGGCAGCCGGCCTGTTCGGTCCCGTCAGGGTTTCGGATCAAACAGCCAGCCATCGCGGCCTCCGGACACGCCTCCATGGCCGCTAACACGCGCGGCAGTGTGTCCGGGTCCACAATGCAGTCGGGATTTAACAGCAGGACATAGTCCGTGTCGGTGACATCATGCGCCAGGACTAAATTGTTGGCACGCGTAAACCCGAGGTTCTTACCGTTCTCGATGATCTTTACGCGTGGATTGCCCGCAAACCGACCGCGCAGCAAACGCACACTGCCGTCGGCCGACCCGTTGTCTGCGACAATGACCTCTACCGGCACGTCGGAGGCAACGATCGCCTCAACCGCCGCCGCGACCAGGTGACCACCGTTAAAATTCACGATGATCACCGACACGGTGGGGTACGTCCCGCTATTCTCCTTCTTGCTGTTATCTCCTTTGCGATGACCCCCTAGTTTGTACACACCCCATCCTACTAATGAATGCACCCCCCGCAGGTGCCTTATAACTCAACGCCTGTTGCGGCCGTTGGTGTTGTAGTAACGTATCCATCGAGGCGTTCTCAACCGTTTGTTCGTCGATCCATTAGACTCCCCCTTTGCACTATTTTATGTGCAGCTTTGTATGTGCAGTTTTGGAGGAGATTACTTATTGTTACATCTTTTCGCGATATTGGGAAATTTGATAAATACTTACAAGCGACAGGGTCTTTCTGCGCGCATCAAGCGCCCTGGAACCCATAACTACTTCACTGGTTTTGACGCCACAGGTAGGGCGTTAACAATCCCTTAGCCATGACGTGCCTTAGCGTCCAAGCGCTGGCGCACCGGGTCGCCTGGACACGCCGACGCTCCCGCAGGATGCGCGGCAGACCTTTCAGAGCATCCCATTTCGCCTTCCAGATCACCCACGCCTGCCCGCGTACGGAATACCATACGAGCATCGCCATGTTGAGGAGGAGATGTTGTGGTAGATACAGCCAGAACAAAGGCCACGGCATGTCCTTGAAGTAAGTCCATACCAAGTTACGCTGGCCGTGGTAAGTCGTGAAATCGCTACGCTCACCCATGGTTGCTGAACCCACGTGATGGACGACTGCCTCAGGCACATAGAGGCAGCGGTACCCTGCAAGCCTCAAGCGAAAGGCTAAATCGACATCCTCAAAGTAACAAAAATACCCTTCGTCAAACCCACCAACATCCAAGAAAGCGTCACGACGGTATAGAGCCGCGCCTGCACATGCACCAAATACCTCGCCCTTTTTGAAATCACTTTTATGAGTAGCTTGATTGTGTCCGCGCCTCCACGCACCTCCTGAGGTGTGATATACATCCCCTGCACCATCTAACCTCGTACGGTCTTCGTTCAACAACATGCGGCTTGCATAAGAAGAGTAAACCGGGTATGCCTGGGCCGCCTCCATAAGTTTCTCGAGCCATTCGGGTTCTGGAAAGGCATCAGGGTTAACGAGCGTGATCCAATGGCAGTCAGCAACATGCGCCACAGCAAGATTGTTGGCTGCAGCGAAACCCATGTTCTCTTTCAGTCGAGTTAATGCTATTTCCGGGTAATGTTTTTCAACAAGTTCCAGGGAACCATCCTTGCTCGCGTTGTCTACAACTACGATCTTATCAAGTCGTACAGTTTGCCGCTGTAACGCAAAAATGCATTGTTCAAGAAGCGAGCCGCTATTCCAGTTGACAATGATAGCTGCGGTCTTTTGGCTTACGCCGGCTCTGCTTGACGCATCAAGGGCTTTTCGATGGCCCCGGAATTGAGCAGATTGGTCTTTGTGTTTAGTGTTCGTAATCGCCCACCGAATTTCGAGTGTCTCAGGGTGCTCCATCGAAAACTTCGTCCCCTATTCCAGGGCTACTGCTGTAGCATAAACGTGCGAGAGCAATTTTCACCGCTCAGCAGTCAGTTCATTGAGAGGCGCACCAATAAGGGTTACCCAGCACTACCGCTGAGTGTCACGAAACCAAGCTACCGTGCGGCGAATACCTTCTTCAAATTCTATTTCCGGTGACCAACCCAGGCCACTCAACCGCGAAGCGTCAAGCATACTAACTTCGATGTCCCCCGGCCGCCGCGGGGCGTATTCGATTGTCCCCACCCTATCGAGGGTGCTAGCAATGCAATCGTACACTTCTAGCGTACTACGGCCTATACCCGTGCCCACGTTGTAGACGCCTCGAAAATCTCGCTCGAGGGCCACGAGGTTAGCCGCCACGACGTCGCCAACATAAACATAGTCCCGCACACATCCGCTATCGCCCGGCTTCCGACGGGCAAAAAGGATGATAGGCTTTCCTCCCAGCATTCGCTGTGTAAAGATCGCAACGACCCCGGCCTCCCCGTGTGGATCTTGCCGAGGACCATATACGTTACCGTAACGTAGCGTGACATACTCGAGACCATAATTGTTCTGGTAGACTTCAAGATAAGTCTCAAATGCTGCTTTGGATGCGGCATAGGGACTTTTAGGTTGAACTGGCCAGTCTTCGTTTGCTTGCTCTCCCTCTGGCACTTCTCCATAGATCGCTCCACCCGTGGAAGCAAACACCACTTTGCCTACACCCACCTCGCGCGCTGCATCTAGTACGTTGAGTCCACCCAAAACATTAACCTCCGCATCGTAGTTTGGAGCGTCAACCGATACCTTAACCGAGGCTTGCGCAGCTTGGTGTGAAACGTGTGTCGGCTTGAACTCACGAAAAACTTTGAAAACATTTTCCCGATCACGCAGGTCCACCTGATACAGCTTGGCGTTCCGAGATAGATTCTTACGGTGTCCCGTAGAAAGGTTGTCAATCACTGCTACATCAATGCCCTTAGGAAGCAGCGCGTCCACAACATGACTCCCAATAAACCCTGCACCGCCAGTCACAACAACTCGCATTGACCAATCTCCACTCCTTTAAGATTTTGGTGATCTTGAGGAAAAAACTGCGTCAGTAAACGCGGCGGACTGTCTTTTAGCCTTTGGTTAGTCGGCCAGACCGAGAGTGCTGTTTTGTGACGCGGAAGAAAATGGTTCTCCAGTCCGTGCCTGCAAGCTCCGCCAGGCATGTAGGTTCTGAAAACGCGTCCGGGTTCAGCGGCGCTACCCACTTACATTCACCTGCCTCGTGTATCGCTAGGTTGCTTACCGTCGCAAAACCACGGTTTTCCGTTACGGTGAGGCTCTAGCCGATTTGGCTTAGCCTGCATTCGTGGGGACGGTCCAGTAGATGAAAGAGTAAGATTGCGTTTACGGCCTGGCGATTGTCAGCCTGAGTACCTATGCCCAACGGATACGAGGATCCCTCGTGCCCCTGCGTTAGCTACATACTAAACAGTTGTAACCTCAAATCTCCACGTGCGCGTGTGATTGTTACTTTGTGAAAAATTCAGGGTAAGTCGACCGTAAGTGGGACCACAACTTACCCATGTTACGGTTAGTGACGTTCTTAAGCATTGATTTCCCGTGGACGCGGTACCTGGCTAGAATCTCGGGTACGAGAATCCCCCATCCGCCTATCCTTGCGATCTTGAACCAGAGCTCGAAATCTTCCCAGCCCATGACTGGCGCCACCGAGTAGCCCTTTATCTCTTGCCATACGCTTTTGCGAAGCAGCACCATAGCATCAACGGTGTTCCCATGTCGTAAAGAATCCGGCTTCCAAGCATGGGTGTTTTGCAAGCCATGCTCCTCGCCAAATTTCTCTAAATAGCAATAAGAAAAACTTGCATCACAATTTTCGAGCGCCAAGCGAAGTCTTTCAAGGCAACGCGGATAAAGAAGATTGTCTGCATCTAACACAAAAACAAATTTGGTCCGAGCATTTTCAAAGGCAGTATTTCGAGAGCCCGCTAGTCCCTGATTAGACTTATGTCTTATGAACAGATAGCCAGCAAATCGGTCGCCGTTCCTAATAAGCCAGTCACACACGACTCCTACCGAACCGTCTGTAGAACAGTCATCCACAACTACTAAATCAAGTTCAGATAGCGTTTGTTCCCTGACCGATTCTACGCACGAAGCAATAAATTCTTCGTAGTTGTACAAACTAATTGCCACGGTTACGGACGGTGTTGGAGCTCTCCGCTCTCCCTGAGCGACAATCTCAAAATGAGAACTATGCGATCTAGATTTATTGTGCAGACGTGCCACGGTCAAAGCCCGCCATAGTCGCGTATCGACTCCGCTCGACCAATATCAGAAATCAACTTAATTTTCTGCCTTTTTATCTGCTCCAAAGTTAATTCAGGCATAGGAGTATAATCAAATTTGAATCTCCTAAACCGCGTTGTCTTCAATACAATATCCTCCATAACCACATCCTCCCGTTCATGCTTGGCCATAGGCCAGGCCAGCATTCTCACCTAGCTCCAGTCACGTGCGTATCTGACAAAATCGGTGCATCCCAAAATTGGCTCTTAGATTTGGACACATATAATTGCACAACCAGGAGACGCAATACGTCGGTTAGCTTACATCTCTCGGTCAACTTTTCAAAACCATGAGCTGCAATTGTTTCTGCATGTCGTTGCCCTTCAAGCGATGAAAGGTGCTGCTCGATCTTTCCTGGGATTCGCTCCAGTGTTGCTTCAACAAAATCAACACCGGGCTGAAATGGCGGGGC
>JBHIDJ010000084.1:0-13105 GCA_046760105.1 Acidiferrobacterales bacterium
CCCGCACGACGAGGAACTTTGGTTTCGGCCAAAGTTCCCAAAGCCATTGCCCCTGAGCCTGCGCCCCGCACCAGAAAAATCTGGGTGCGGGGTTCCCTCACCCACGCGCTCGTCTCAGAGGGTCCCGCAAGGGCCTTTCTTCGCTTCGCTTTCCTGCTCCGCTCGAAAGCCCGGGGTTCGCCCTCCGTGGCGAACCCGCTCGGCGGGACGAGCGTCCACTGGACCCTCGTCTTGATCCGCCTCGCCCCTGTCCCTGGCGCGGACGCGCGCCTTGCTGCGCGAGCCCGTTCAGCGGGGCAAAGATCCACCGGACCTTTGCCTTTATCCGCTTCACCCCTCCCGCGCCTGCGCGATGTGCAGGGAGGCACAAGTGCCGCAAGCGCAGGGCAAGGATTGTTCCTACAATCCTTTTGCATTCCCGCCATCCCTGGCGGTCAGATGGAGGACGACTGCAGGGATGCAGGAGGTAGGGCAACGCAGGAGCAGTTGCCGAGGTAGAACCGCGTCGGGAACAGCGGTCGAGGAGCGGCCTTCGGTTTCACGCGGGACTCGGCTTGACCAAGGGGCAATAAACCCATTTCCAATCGATTCGACTACAATGAAAACCTCAGAGCGTAGCGTAAACAAGTAGCTCACTGATTCTATCTCGTGAGACGAGTGCCGGAATTTATTTATCCTGACTGGTCGGCGCCGGAGCATGTGAAGGCGTTGACGACGACGCGCGTGGGTGGTTACAGCAAGGGACCGTTCGAGTCCTTTAACTTGAGCATGCGGTCGGGCGACGACACCGAACAGGTGAAGCGAAACCGGGCGCTTTTGGTCGACAGCGCGGGCTTACCGTCGGAGCCGGTATGGTTGCGACAAGAACATGGCAACAAGGTCGTCGATGCGTCGTGTACCGAACCCTATACGGGGGCAGATGGTAGCTATACTGACCAAGCTGGCATTGTGTGCGTCGTCCTTACAGCGGATTGTTGTCCTGTATTCCTTTGCGACCGGCAAGGCAGTCGGGTCGGCGTGTTGCATGCCGGTTGGCGTGGTCTCGCGCGCGGCTTGATCGAGCAAGGTGTCCAACAGACGGGTCGCGCAACGTCAGAGCTAATGGCATGGCTCGGTCCGGCGATAGGCCCAAGCGCGTTCGAAGTCGGTGATGATGTCTATAACGCGTTCGTCGACCAGGATGCGGCCGCGACCGAAACCTTTGTCAAAAACAGCAACGGCCGCTGGCTAGCCGATATCTATGCCCTCGCAACGCAGCGCCTCAGAGCGATGGGGGTGGAAAATATTTCCGGTGGGACTTATTGCACAGTACAAGAGCGAGAAAGATTCTTTTCCTACCGCCGCGATCGTCTGTGCGGCCATATGGCGTCGTTGATCTGGCTGGACGCCAAGAACTAATCTTCGTGCTGCTGCTAAGTAGCGGTTTCACCGGGTTCCACCGATTCTCTTTGCTTGTCCGTCTTGGCGACGTCAGCTTATTACTGAGTGCTGGCGTTCGCCAGGAACCGACCAGTTCGTGCGGCGAGGCAGTTCGACAATCCGATGGTGCGCGACTACATACTCTAGTGACCGCATGATGTGTTTCACTGTCCGCGATGCGACTTCGATAAGCCTTTGAAAAGACTTAGAAAAATTGTGATTGTATCAAACCCATTTTCCCTCACGGCCCGGCGTTATGGCCTCAGCAGGTAGGTGTGCCGTTTCACTCTTTGGGTTCAAGACCCATCTGGCGATGGCGGCCGCGTCAGTGCTGCTGTTTGTTGGTCAACCGAAGGCATCGCAGGTCGACGATCTTACGCTCGTCAAGATTGAAACCGGCGAAGAAGTCTTGTTGTTGCCGGATCCGTTGGAGAGATTGATCGCGGAACGCTACCCGGGCTACCGGGTGCCCGACACCTCGGATGTCACGGGCCTGTGGGCGCGCGCAAAGACGCCGGGGACCTTTCCTTTCGCGGTTTGGGGTGACTTCAACGGGGATAGCCTGCAGGATGCCGGCCTTATTCTGCTAGGCAAGACCACGTTTAGGATAGTGATATTTAACAAAACCCAGAGGGGTTATGTGCTCGCCCTGGAAATGGGCGATGAGTTCGACGCACCGCCCGCCGGAGTACCGTTCTATCAAAGACTTCTTATTCGTATGATCCCAAGGGGAAAGGTTGTTGAGTTTAATCCTGGAGAAAATGCCGCGGCTGGAGAAGGCGTGTTTCGTTTTCATGCACAGCATGACAGCATCATGGTGAACATCTTTGATGAATTGAAATCGATTATCGCCTGGAGGGATGGGGCATATCAGCACGTGTTTTTCGGAAGCAGTCTTTGAGAATCCTGCAGAAGTAACCGCATCGCGTTAACTCTCAAACCGCATCGAGAAGTCCACAGCTGTAACGTTCTTTGTTAACTCACCCACCGAGATGTAGTCCACGCCGGTTTCAGCGACGCTGCGGATGTTTTCGAGAGTGATGCCACCAGAGGCCTCGAGCGTGGCGCGACCATGGGTTTGTTCAACGGCGGTTCTTAGATTCTCGAGGCTAAAATTATCGAGCAGCAGGTTACTGGCACCGGCGCTCAGCGCTTCTTTAAGCTCATCGAGATTTTCCACTTCGACTTCAATCGGAACGTCTTGTGGTACAGTCGCTTTAGCCCCTTGCACAGCGCGCGTGATGGAGCCCGCCGCCAAGATATGGTTCTCTTTAATGAGAACTCCATCATAGAGGCCCATGCGATGATTGTGACCACCCCCACATTTAACGGCATATTTCTGTGCCCTGCGCAAACCCGGTAAGGTTTTTCGGGTATCAAGAATCTTGGTGTGGGTGCCGCCGACTGCATCGACGTAACGGTATGCTTGAGTTGCCGTACTGGACAAAAGTTGTAAGAAATTCAAGGCCATGCGCTCACCGCTGAGCACTGGCCTCGCGGGACCCTGTACCCGGCACACAGTTTGTCCGGGACCTATGCTATCGCTGTCTTTGGCGTGCCACGTTATAGCCACAGTGCTATCGAGCTGACGAAAGACCTCATCAAACCAGGCCGTGCCACATAGGATCGCCGCTTCCCGCGTCACGACGCGTGCGCGGATGCTTGCATCTGCGGCAACAAGGCCGGCGGTTAGATCACCACTACCGATGTCCTCGGCGAGTGCACGCCGAACGGTCTCTTCGATATCTTGCGGACGCATTGCTCAGTGTGACAATTGCTTCAAGATCAGTATGTCACCGCGTTGCGTGAACTCGAGATACTTGAGAAAGCTCATTCCGAGCAATACTTCATTGCTTTTAGTATGAGGATTGATGTTGGCGGTTACATTATTGAGCTCGATGTCACCGAGCCGGACGCTGTGCAGGCGGGTTAAATACGTCATCACCGTGCCATTAGCGGTGCTGACCGGTACCGCCGGGCCACGTTTGAGCCCCAAACGTTTTGCGACCGCCGCGGGAATTGACACCGTTGTAGCACCGGTATCCAGCATAAACTCCACCTCGCGGTCATTGATCTTGCCCGTGGCATGGTAGTGACCATAACGATTACGCTCGAGCACGACGACCTGCGTTCCAGCCTCGATCATGCTCTTTACATGCCGGTTCGGATTACGCTGCGTATCGAGCCAGCTACCGAAAGCCCAAGTCAACAGGCCAAGTGCGAGTAACCACCCGACATAGATCATGCCTTTGCCCAACCGTCGCTGAACGTTGCCGTGATGCGTCGAATTGAGAGGTTGTTGTGCCATCTACTCGCCTTCGCTAGTCAAGACTACTGTATCAGACTTCGACAGGATGAACGCGACATGGTTGAGCGGACGGGGCGATGTGATCTGAACTTTCCGTGCAATACGCGGTCTTCGTTTGAGGATTCGTGAAACCTGCCAACTCAGCGGCTTAAGGAGCTTAAGCATCCGCTGAAAGCGCGTCGATTCTGAACCCGTCAGCTCGCCGCTGGTTTCCGCAATCTTGGGTAGCTTGTAATTTGCTGCGCCGCAGCAAATGAACCGAAGGAGCGCGCATTCTCAGCGTCATGCGAGATTCACTTAAAAACGGGTTTGTATTTATTGACATGTCACGCCAGTTCATTATGCTCCCATATCTGCGTTGCGGCGCGCCTGTATAGCAGCGGTAAGTTTCTGCAGGGTCGATGAAGTCCGAGTACGCGCGAAGCCTTCCCGACAGTTGGGCACAGTTTGCCCGTTTTTTTTCTGCGCTCGGGGATCCGACACGACAGAAGATTCTGTTGGTGTTCGAGCAGAACGAAGAGATCTGTGTAAATGAGATTGCCCGCCTGTTCGAACTTAGTCGCCCCGCTATTTCCCACCATCTGAAAGTCCTACGTAACGCCGACCTGCTCTTAAGCGAGAAACGTGGCAAGGAAGTCTATTACCGGGTGAATTATCCTTATTGTGCGCAGGTCCTGAGGCTTGTTCACCGCCTCGTGGCGAGCAAGGTTAACGGCGAAGAAGCCATCGATCCGTTTAGCCTTGACCGACGCAGCGCAAGCAAGTAAGCCGTACACCGGTATATAGACTTTGGTCCAAGGTTTCCACCGCACACCCACTAATATAAACACGTGAGCAATGACGCTGTTGAACCACTGGCGCCACGTAAGGTCGTGAGCGTGGCACCGCGGCGTGAGATCTTTGCCTGGGCGATGTTTGACTTCGCCAACTCCGGCTATACGACTGTGGTGTTGACCGCGATCTTTAACGCCTATTTCGTGAGCGTCGTCGCAGCGAGCAACGACTCAAGCGCCACCGGCACGTTGCTTTGGACGGTTGCTATCGCGATCGCAAACGCGCTTGTCTTGATAAGCGCACCGGTGCTGGGCGCTATTGCTGATCATCGCGCTGACAAGAAGCGCTTTCTTGCGGTAACCACCGCTGGCTGCGTCCTCTTTACCGCGTTATTGGCCACGGTAGGTCCGGGTGATGCATGGCTGGCGATAGTCCTGGTGGTTGTCGCGAGCTTCATGTTCCACACGGGTGAGAACCTGATTGCGGCCTTTCTACCTGAAATCGCACCACAAGAAGACATGGGCCGGATATCCGGTTACGGTTGGGCGATTGGCTACTTCGGCGGCCTGCTCATTCTGGGAATGTGTCTCGCCTATGTGACTTGGGCCCAGGCCCGCGGCCAAACGGCCGCACAGTATGTCCCTGTCACGATGCTGATTACTGCTGGAATGTTTGCGGCCGCGGCGACACCTACGTTTCTATGGCTTCCTGAACGGGCGGTCGCTTCCGCGCTGCCGCCAGGGCGAGGCTATATCGCAACCGGTTTCGAGCGCTTGCTGGACACGTTGAGACACGTGCGACATTTTCGTGACCTGTTTCGTTTTCTACTCAGTCTCACGGTGTATTACTGCGGAATCTTCACGGTTATTGTACTGGCGGCGGTCTACGCGCGCGAGGTGATGGGTTTCAACATCGATGAGATCCTTAAGCTCGTTCTAGTGATCAATGTCACGGCTGCTATCGGCGCGTTCGCGTTTGGACATGTTCAGGACCGCCTCGGCTCGTTGCCGACACTAGCGCTGACACTCGCTATCTGGATTCTTGCGTTGGTGTTGGCGTTTTTCACCGAAAGCCGGCCCGTCTTCTGGCTGGTCGGCAATCTGGTAGGGCTCGCAATGGGATCCAGTCAGTCGGCCGGCCGTGCCCTAGTCGGCCAGTTCGCACCGCCCACGCGCTCGGCCGAATTCTTCGGGCTTTGGGGGTTGGCGGGCAAGCTTGCAGCGATCATCGGTCCACTGAGTTACGGCACGATCACCTATATTTCAGGTGGCAACCACCGCCTGGCGGTGCTGTCGACGACCGCGTTTTTTGTCGTGGGCCTGCTGTTGTTAACAACGGTTAACGAGGCGCGTGGCCGCGCCGCGGCGTTGGCATCCGCCTAACATCCGACTTTGGTATCATCGGCGCCGCTGAGACTGGAGGTCAGGGACAGACTTGAAATAGCGGTATGCGTACCCCAACTACGTATTAAAGTTTGAGCATTCAGGGATCCCACCTATGCGAATGGACAAAATGACCGCTAAATTCCAGCAGGCGCTGGCTGACGCGCAGAGCCTGGCGGTGGGGCGTGATCATCAGTTCATCGAGCCGGTGCACGTGATGACCGCATTTCTAGATCAGGAGGGCGGTACCACGCGGCAGCTGCTGGCCAACTGCAACGTCAATGTTAATGCGTTGCGCTCCAAGCTGAGTCAGGTGCTTGATGGCCTGCCGGTTGTCGAGGGCACGGCGGGCGAGGTGCTCATCTCTAATGGCCTTGGCCGCCTGCTGAACCTAGCCGACAAATACGCACAGAAGCGTGGCGATCAATTTATCTCAACGGAGTTGTTTCCCTTGGCTGCGCTCGAAGATAAGGGTGAGTTGGGTCGTGTACTCAAACAGAGCGGGCTATCCAGAAACGGTCTGGAACGAGCGATCGACGAGATCCGCGGCGGGCAAAACGTGGAAGACGCCAATGCCGAAGAGCAGCGCCAGGCGTTGGAAAAATACACGATTGACCTCACGGAGCGCGCGGAGCAGGGCAGGCTCGATCCGGTCATCGGCCGCGATGACGAAATCCGTCGTGTAACCCAGGTCTTGCAGCGGCGTACAAAAAACAACCCTGTGCTTATCGGTGAGCCGGGCGTCGGCAAGACGGCTATCGTCGAGGGGCTCGCAAGCCGCATCGTGAATGGCGAAGTGCCAGAGAGTATGAAAGATAAACGGCTGTTGGTTTTGGATCTGGCTGCATTGATCGCCGGCGCCAAGTACCGCGGCGAGTTCGAAGAGCGCCTGAAGGCTGTGCTGAAAGACCTCGCTACGCAGGAAGGGCGAATTATTCTCTTCATCGACGAGCTTCACGCCATGGTAGGTGCTGGCAAGGCGGAAGGCGCGATCGACGCCGGCAATATGTTGAAACCGGCCTTGGCCCGCGGTGAGTTGCACTGTATCGGCGCCACCACACTAGACGAATACCGCAAGTACCTTGAAAAGGATGCAGCGCTTGAGCGCCGCTTCCAGAAGGTACTGGTGGATGAACCGACGGTTGAAGACACGATTGCAATCCTGCGTGGCCTAAAGGAGAAATACGAGGTGCACCACGGTGTCGAGATCACCGATCCGGCTATCGTCGCTGCGACGACCTTGTCTCACCGCTACATCACCGACCGCAATCTTCCGGATAAGGCCATTGATCTGGTTGATGAGGCGGCATCGCGTATCCGCATGGAAATTGACTCCAAGCCCGAAGAGATGGACCGTCTCGATCGGCGTTTGATTCAGCTGAAGATCGAACGGGAGGCGCTCAAGAAGGAATCCGACAAAGCATCGAAGAAGCGGTTGCAGGCGCTTGAGGCCGAGATTGGCAAACTTGAGCGCGAGTACGCTGATCTAGAAGAGGTCTGGAAGGCCGAGAAAGCCGTTGTGCACGGTGCGCAGCATATTAAGGAGGAGCTGGATCGCGCGCGCGGCGAGATGGAAACAGCGCGCCGAGCCGGCGACCTCGCCCGCATGTCGGAGCTGCAATATGGGCGTATTCCAGAGCTTGAAAAACGGCTTACGGCGGCCAGCACGGCTGAAGGCAGCGAGACGAGGCTGCTGCGCAGTTCGGTGACCGAGGAGGAAATCGCCGAAATCGTATCGCGCTGGACCGGCATCCCGGTCGCAAAGATGATGGAAAGCGAGCGCGAAAAGCTTTTGCGCATGGAAGAGCAGCTGCATCGCCGCGTCGTCGGACAAGACGAAGCGATGAGGGCGGTGGCGAACGCCATTCGTCGTTCACGCGCGGGGCTGTCCGATCCAAACCGTCCTTACGGCTCATTTCTGTTTCTCGGCCCGACTGGCGTGGGCAAGACCGAGTTAACCAAAGCGTTGGCGGCGTTTCTGTTCGACACCGATCAGGCCATGGTTCGCCTCGATATGTCCGAGTTCATGGAAAAACATTCGGTCGCGCGGCTGATCGGCGCACCACCGGGCTATGTCGGCTATGAGGAGGGTGGCCACCTTACCGAGACAGTGCGGCGCAAACCCTACTCAGTGATCCTGCTCGATGAGGTGGAGAAGGCCCACCCGGATGTGTTCAACCTGTTGCTGCAGATACTGGACGACGGCCGGTTGACCGATGGCCACGGCCGCACTGTGGATTTTCGCAACACGGTGGTGGTGATGACCTCCAATCTGGGTTCGCATGTGATTCAGGAACTGGCGGGCGAGGAGCACTACAGGCAGATGAAAGACGCGGTAATGGGCATTGTGGGGAACCATTTCCGGCCTGAATTTGTCAATCGTATTGATGAAATCGTGGTGTTCCACCCACTCACGCACGAGCAGCTGCACAGCATCGCCACGATCCAAGTGCAATACTTGCGCGACCGGCTGACTGCCCGCGACATGGGTCTTGAACTGACGGATAAGGCGCTGAAAAAGCTTGCCGAAGCGGGGTTTGATCCCGTATACGGGGCGCGGCCCCTTAAGCGGGCTATTCAGAACTCGCTTGAAAATCCGTTGGCGCAGGCAATCCTCGCCGGCAAGTTCGGCCCTGGTGACGTCGTCGTCGTCGATGAGAAAGGTGGCGAGTTAGTGTTTGCCCGGAAGCACGGGGATGAGGCGGTTGGGGTCGCCTAGACGTTCGCGTATGCTTGGGCATTAATCTTATTGTTGGAGACATTCGCATGGCTATAGACCGTCGCTCGTTTAGACTAGGAGCCCTGGCAGGTTTGTTAGTAGTCGCGGGTATCGTCATCGGTACCATCGTGAGCGCCAGGATGGACTGGATCCCGGTGGTGCACGGTAACACCGCGGTTGCCGCGTCGGCTGGCCGCCTGGTTGCGCTCACCGTGCCTAGTCAAAATTTTGCTGACGTCGTCAAGGCGGTGACACCGGCGGTGGTGAACATCTCGACGACGCGGGTGCTCAAGTCTGCGGGGATGGAAGAGCTGGGGCCGCGCTTCGATGATCCTTTCTTTCGGCGGTTTTTCGGCGATGAGTTCTTCCGCCGATTTGGTGTGCCGCGCGAGCGCCGGCAGAGCAGCCTCGGTTCCGGCGTCATTGTCGATCCATCAGGCTATATCGTGACCAACAATCATGTCATCGCCAATGCTGACGAGATAAAGGTGGTGCTCGGGGACAAGCGAGAGTTCAATGGCAAGGTCATCGGCACCGATCCCAAAACCGATCTCGCCGTCATCAGAATTGACGGCAACGATCTCCCGACTGTTACGTGGGGAAACTCGGACGCACTTGAAGTGGGCGAGTATGTACTCGCGATTGGCAATCCATTCGGATTGAACCAAACCGTTACCATGGGCATCGTTAGTGCTGTCGGCCGCGCCAATGTCGGTATCGCCGATTACGAAGATTTTATTCAAACCGATGCCGCGATCAACCCGGGCAATTCCGGTGGCGCCATGGTCAATGTGAGCGGCGAATTGGTGGGCATTAACACCGCTATCTTCAGTCGCAGTGGCGGTTACATGGGGATCGGCTTTGCTGTGCCTAGCAATATGGTCCGTAGTGTTATGGACAGCCTGATCGAGAAGGGTAAAGTCATTCGCGGGTGGTTAGGTGTGTCGATACAGGGCGTGACCGCCGACCTGGCGAAGAACTTTGGGCTATCTGATGCCAAGGGCGCGCTGGTAAGCGAGGTGTTGTCTGGCAGCCCTGCATCCAAGGCGGGCATAAAGTCCGGCGATGTGATCATCGGCTTTGATGGTAAAGAAGTTGAAGACCAAACGGCGTTACGCAATATCGTGGCGCGGACCCCGGTCGGCAAACGGGTTAAGGTACGGGTCATACGCGATAAGAGATCCAAGACCATAAACGTACTGATCGGCGAACAACCAAAGGATCTCGCAAGTGTTGGCGAAGAAAGCGAGGAAACGCAAACCGAGGGCGACAACACTGCACTTGCGGGCCTGGAGCTACGCAACCTGACGCCAGATATCGCGGGTCGTTTGGGGTTGCCGCCCGATACAAAAGGTGTCGTGATTACCGATGTCGATCCGGAAAGCAGTGCCGCGCAGGCAGGGCTGCGCACTGGCGACTTGATCACCGAAATCAATCGTGAGCCCGTCCGCGATTTGGACGACTACAAGCGTATCATTGCTAAGTTGGGTCAGGACGACGACCCGCTGCTGCTGGTCAGACGTCGCGACGGAAAGTTCTTTGTGATTATAAAATCGTGATTATCTGATGCTTGCCGGCGGTAGCCGGTGAGGGGGGTGTGTTGTTGCCTGGGAGAACGCGTTGGCGCTTTCCCAGGCATTTTTATTTCGGCTCGACGTCACTCACTGCCCTACGAATTGCCTTTGACGATTCTCGCGGCCGCGCCCATATGGCTGGCTTGGGATTTCATGACCGCTTTCCGATATTTGATGATGTCCTCGGGTTCGGCTGCGTTTGACGCATACAACCACAGGCCTGATGTAATTACTGGCAGGCTGCATAGAAACTTTTTAGGACGTAGTCGATCCACAGAAACGCCCTCTCCTAAGCGGTACAATGGCGTAGAAGGTTCTCGCGAAAACTATTTAGTTACCCACATTAAAGGCAACTGTTGATCAAACCTTGCGGCAGCGCGGCTTGCTGCAAGACGCGCCCTGAGCAAAGCGATTTAATACGTAGTGGCAGGACCGATTCGCGTGCAGCGCGGGCGCCCACGGCAGGCTGATCGACAAAACCGCTCGGCACGAATCGCAAACGCGCGTACAATGCGATCCTGCAAAGTAGGATCGTATGGACAAAGTTGGACCAAGGGAGGGTCGTTAATGTGGGGTGCGCCACACAGCGTTGGCGAACGGTCGTTTGACCGAAGAACTAATAAGGGGAACCAAATCGCCGACGAAACCCCTCCCGCGTGCCTGCGGCGCCGGCCTCCTCAAAGAATGCCCACCGCTGGACCGTGTCGCCAAAAGTTAAGCGATGTCGATCCCTTACGTCAACTAGTTAAAGTATGGTACTAGATTTCCCAGGTAAGTAACTATACAACTGTATGAAATACCGGTATGGTAGTCAAAAAACATCCACCAAATTAAAACCAATTATAAGGACGGTAAATGACGATTTACCTTCGTATCGGTATCTTTTTGTGGGTGTTACTACAGGGAGGACTAGCATTTGGGGGGGAAACGGCTAAAGAGATCCAACGGCTGCTGGACGCCGGCAAGGTGGGGCAGGCCTATGAGCTAGGCTTGGCGCGTAGCGCGAAAGAGGCGGGCGACCCCGAGTTCGATTTCCTATTTGCCCTTACCGCCATTCAGGTTGGCCACCCGGAACAGGCGGTGTTTGCCCTCGAACGCATCCTTTTTCTCCATCCGGAAAACGATCGTGTACGTCTTGAGCTTGCGCGGGCGCACTTCATGCTCGGGAACTATCCTGAGGCCCGCACGCAGTTCGAAATAGTCTTGACCCACAGGCCGCCCCAGAATGTGCAGGAGAAGGTCAAGCTCTTTCTGGAGAAAATCCGCGAGCAAGAGAGGGCGGTACGCCCGGTCTATAATGCCTACACGACTATAAGGGCCGGTCACGACACCAATATCAACAGCGCTACCAGCAACACCACGGTTACCGTGCCTGTGCTTGGCCTCGTGACCTTGGTCGAAAACGCTATAGAACTGGAGGATGACTTCGTCGAAGTCGAGCTAGGCGGGGAGGCGCTGCGTCCGATCAGTAAAAAAAGGGCGCTATTTGGTAGGGTTGGCCTCAGGGTGCGCGATAATATCGACACGGACGAGTTCGATACGGATACCCTGAATCTTCGGGGTGGGATCAGCTTTCTCCGCAAGCGCAGCATTATTCGCGTCCCCCTTCAGTTCGAATACTTGAACCTGGATGGGGAGAATTTTCGTAACTTGTTGATTTCGGGGGTTGAGTGGGAGCGGCCGATAAAGGGGCCAAACTGGGTCGCGGTCTTCGGGCAGCTCGGTAGAGTAGAATATCCGGATCAGGATTTTCGCGATGTCGACCTGGCGCTCATCGGCGGCGCCTGGACCCATCGGTTCGGGCGGGCAAACAGGCAAGTCAAGATCGGCGTCTATGTCGGCGACGAGGACGCGGATGACGACGAACCCGGTGTTTTCAAAAAACATAATGGCCGCGATTACGTCGGGGTCTTTGGCGATTTCCAGTGGAATCTGGCGCCCCGGCACGCTTTTTTTGTCAGCGGTCAGTACCAAAGCAGCGAGTACGACGCGGAGCATCCGGTGTTTGGTGAGGTGCGTGACGACGATTTTCTCCAGTTGGCTACCGGCTGGAACTGGCGGTGGCGACCAAAATGGACTATAAATATACAGTTAAACTACTCCGACAACGACTCGAACATCGAGCTCTTTTCGTACGATCGCACTGAGTTGTATGCGGGGTTACGCTTTACCTTCTACTAATAGATAGAAGGTGTGGCCACGTTCTTATAGGAGGATTAATCATGATGGACGGCTTCAAGAGATCGCTTTACGTTGGCTCGCTTCTGCTCTTCTTCGTAGTATGGTGCGTCCCCGTTCACGCTGCGTTTAAGCCCGCTGGCGAGGTCATTCTAACTAACGGTACGTTTTTGGCGATTCAGGCTGACAGCTCGACACGATCGCTAGCGCGCGGATCGGAGTTTTATCAGGGTGATAGGTTATGGACCGGTCCGAGGACCAAGGCGCAAATCCGGTTCAGCGATGGCGCGATTATGACGTTGCGCCCGGATACGGAGTTTAGCGTTGACGAGTATGAGTTCGACGACAAAAACGCTGACCGTAATAAGAGCTTGTTCACTTTGGTCAAAGGTGGCTTTCGCACACTAACGGGTCTCATTTCGCGACTCAGACCAGATTCATACAAGATAAAGACCGCTTACGCCATTGTTGGGGTGCGCGGCACCACTTATGAGGCGCTAGTAGAGAATGCGCTTTGGGTTGCCGCCTGGCAGGGAAACATATCCGTCGAAAATGACGGCGGTGAGGTCAACTTGGGCTTTGGCGAGGATCACAACTTCGCACGCGTAACGAGTTTCACTGCCGCACCGACCGGAATGTTGGCAACCCCACCGCAACTCCTCGAAAGCATAGATCCAGATCTGCAAGAAGTCGCCGTTGTTGACCCAACGGACACCCGGCTGGTCACCGGGTTACTTCAGGATGGCAACGA
>JBHIDJ010000085.1:0-13061 GCA_046760105.1 Acidiferrobacterales bacterium
TCGCGTACATCAAGCAACGCGAGTTCGTCGTCGTCCAAGAGTATCTGCTTCAGCGTAGTAGCGGTGATACGGTCACTCATTTTGCATACACCCCGGCTTGGCGAAAACACATTCTATTAAGTATCCTTCTCCATATCGAAGTTGACGTCAACGAGCTTTCCGATCTGACAGTCGGGCCTAAACAGCCAATCTATCAGCTCTACGCCGCCTAGGCCCAGCACAAAGTTGTATGTCCGTGATATTCGGACCTTAAATTCTGTCGCAGTCAAACCTGTCATCAGATGACCTTCAGCACACGCCTATGATAGAGTGATCATCATCGATCTGCCGGTACATCGGGGAAGGTCGGTCAATGAATTCCACCTCCGATCCCACTGAGACCTACGAAAGTCCCCGCTAGGGGGCAAAAAAACGAGAGGAGAAAACCATGACTATGCCAGCCACTTTTCGGTTAATGCCTGTAGCCTTGATATTCGGGTTGTTGCTGGTTCATCCGCAGGTCGCCGAGGCCAAAAAGGTCCGGATCGCCTTGGGTGATATCGAGTCAGTGGAAACGCTTAATCTTATGATCGCGTTCGAAAACGCGCGGGCACGGGGCGTCGACATTGAGCTCACGTCCTTCAAGTCAGAGGATATCGCCAATCAGGCTGTCGTTAACGCCCAGGCCGATATCGGCATCGGCACACCGTATGCGGTGATCCAGAAAGCCAAAGCCCCGATCCGTATCATTTTCCAGCTAAGCACCCTGCAGTTCTATCCGGTTGTCAATTCGGAATACTACAAGAGCTGGAAGGACTTGGATGGCCAAGACATCGTCGTCCATTCGCGAACCTCGGGAACGCTCGCGCTCGCCAATCTGATGGCGATGAAGCAGGGCATCAAGTATAAGAACATCAGCTATGTGCCGGGCTCCGAGGTGCGGGCGCTCGCCATGCTTAAGGGAACAATTAAGGCCACCTACCTCGACGCGGTTAACAAGGACTTCCTGATGAAGAAAGCGCCAGGCAAGTTCATGGTTTTGCCGCGCGGCGATGCGACTGCTAGCGACGAGGCCCTTTTCGCGAGCCAGGCGTATCTAGACGCCAATGCGGAGACCGTCGGAATCATCCTGGAAGAGGTGCTAAAGATCTGGCGCAAAGGCAAGGCTGATCCAAACTACATTGTGAGCGAGCGCAAACGGCTCGGCCTGCTCAAGGAGCTACCCGCAGACCTCGAGAAGGAAATCCTTCCTTTCTACCAGTTGGCCGCAAAGGGCGGCATGCATCCCAGCGATGGCGGCGGTGCGAATGCGGCCCGTATTGACCTCGACTTCTACACGGTGGCGGGACAACTCGAGGGACCGGCCGACCAGCTTAAGATTAGGGACTACTGGGACCTCAAGCCGCTCAATAAAGCCCTGGCGAAACTTGGGAACTGATGCCGGTCCCGGTTCCAAGCCAGTTTTTACCCGGCGGCCGTGGTAGGCCGGGGTGGGGGACGCTGGCTTTGGGCTGACAAGAGGCGGCCTCTGGACCAAGCCGACAAGGTGAGCCTGGCATGCATGTAGCCACGCGCGGTGCCAGTATTGCGCGTCTGTTCTGGCGAGTGGTGTCGTTCGCCGTGGTGTTTGGGGCCTGGGAGGTGGCCGGCCGGATCCCCATAAGCTTGGCCTTTCCGTCGTTCAGCGAGACGGCGGTGGCCATGGTCGAGATGCTGCGCGACGGAACCCTGGTCTTGGCTTTTGCCTCAACCCTGCAGCCGCTGCTCATCGGGATTCTCCTGTGCGGGGTCGTCGGCGTCGTCTTTGGAATCGGGATGGGGCTCTCGCGAACCGTCGAGTGGTTCACGCTGCCGATCTTCATCATTCTGCAGAGCGCCCCCGTCGCCGCCATCATTCCGCTCATTACCTTTCTCTACGGCATCGGACTAGCAGCAAAGGTGTTCGCCGTCGTCATCATGGCGGCGCCGCTGATCGTGCTCAACTCTTACAAGGGCATCCGCAACACGAATCCCTCGCTGATCCAAATGAGCCGCTCCTTCCTGGGCACGCGGCGCCAGGAGATTATCAAGGTCATCCTGCCCTCTGCCAGCGGCCTTATTTTCGCCGGGCTGCGCCTCGGCGTTGCCGCTGGTTTCATAGGCGTGGTATTGGCCGAGCTGTTGATCACGCCCACTGGCATCGGCGATTTGATTACCTATCACCGGGCGGTCGCGGAGTACGCACACATGTTCGCCGCGATCGCGGCGATCATCGCCTTTGCCGCTATTACCGTGACTCTGCTCCAAAAGCTTGAGGTCGTCCTCTTCCGGCCGGAAATGCGGGAAGGTTGAGCGGGCCATCTTGAGGTGCAAGGGTGGCTGGCTCGGAGGGACATGTGCAGGTGCACGCCAACGCGATCGTCGAGGTCAGGGGCATTAGCAATACGTACGAGGGCGACGTCCAAGCGCTCAGGGACGTTAATCTGGCGTTTCCAGCCGGTCAGCTGACGTCGCTTCTTGGGCCCAGTGGCTGCGGAAAGACCACACTTCTCAAAATTGTCGCCGGACTACTCGAACCGACTGAAGGTGAGATCTTCGTAAAGGGCCGGCGTGTGCAGGGTCCTGGGCCAGAACGCGCTTTCGTTTTCCAGGACTTCGCGCTTTTGCCTTGGGCAACGGTGCTCAGGAACGTTTCCTTCGGTCTGGAACTGCGGGGAGTGCCGAAGGACGAGCGCCATGAAATCGCACGCAAATACATCGCCGAGGTCGGGCTTACCGGGTTTGAGATGAGCTACCCGCACAAACTTTCGGGCGGAATGCGTCAGCGTGTCGGCCTAGCCCGGGCACTCGCCGTTGACGCCGACATCCTGCTCATGGATGAACCCTTCGCGTCCGTCGATGAACAGACGCGGCGCAAGTTTCAGGAAGATCTTCTGAGCCTGCTTGAGATCGAGAAAAAGACTGTGATCTTTGTGACGCACAGCATCGAAGAGGCGGTGTACGTTTCCGATCGCGTGGTGCTCTTATCTGGCCGGCCGGGCAGTGTGTCACGCATCGTCGAAACCGAGTTGGAACGCACGCGTAATCCCGATGATGTCCGTCGGGATAAACGTTACTTGGACTGCGTCGACGAAATATGGCAGATCCTGAAGCAGTACCTAATTACGTAACGATCGTAGAACGACGACCATGATGGTGTTCGGCAAAAAGATCCCAATGATGTTGTCGCTACTGGTTTGGTTCGCAGTTTGGGAGCTCGTGGGGCGATCGGAGGCGATTATCATCCTCCCGCCGTTTACAGGTGTCATCCAGGCCGCCATGACCGTCCTTCCGACTGCCAAATTCCAGAATGCCGCGATCATCACGTTGGAGGGCTTCCTGGCGGGCATGGGACTGGCAATCGCAGTCGGCATCCCGCTCGGCGTGCTCATGGGCCGCATCAAGAGCGTCGACGCCATCTTTGGCGTGTGGGTCAACGTGTTCATGAGCGCTCCCCTGACAGCAGTGGTCCCGGTACTCATGGTGTTGTTCGGATTCGGGCAGGTAACCGTGATCCTCACTGTGTTCCTGTTCGCCGTCTGGATCATCGCCCTCGACACTCAGGCCGGGATTAAACACATCAACCCATCGCTTCTGGATATGGCCCACGCCTTCGGAGCCACCCGCGTACAGCTCTATGTGAAGGTACTGGTGCTCGCCGCGCTTCCGGAGATTCTCGCTGGCGTACGGCTCGGTGTGATTCGTGGCTGTAAGGGTGTGATCGTCGGGCAGTTATTGATTGCCATCATCGGGATGGGGGAACTGTTCGAGCTCTACTCCCGAAACTTTCTAATGGAGGAATTCTGGGTACTGATTATCGTGGTCTTTGCCTTTGCGTTCGCTGTCTCCGAACTCGTGGCATACGTCGAGCGTCGAATCGAATACTACGCCAGTTCGCGCTGACCTGGTTGTGTCATTTGGCACTCGCCCCGTCTTGCGAAGGCGGCCTCTGCCGCCGCGCGGGGCAAGGATGACTTTGTCAGTTACTTGCGTATTCCGCGGCTCGGTGGAAACACCTTGTAAGTCCCCTGCTCCGGGTCGAACTCGAGGCGGTTCGGAAGGTGCTCGACGCTCATGCCATACATGTGCAGATGCCGCGTTGGTTTGTCGCTGACCACGTGGATGCTGTGGATGTCGTCAGGCATCAGGGCAATTCCATCGCCTGTGCGGAGCACAAACCTGCTCTGCTCGCGGATCTCACCTTTGCCGGGGACTGAACCATCGTCGACGCGCCCATACACGCGGTTTTCCTCTTCACCGTCGAGTCCCGCAATGACCGCCCAGGTGGTGTGATTGTGCGGTGGGCTCGAGCGACCAGGAACGCCGGTAGACAGATAAAGCGCGAACCGATGATCGTCATCCTCGGTGATCAGATACATAAGGCTGTCTTCTTTGGTGGGAGAAGGATAGTCGCTTTCGGGAAACAGCTCTTGGTGCTTGGTGAGGCCGACAAGAGTTGCCTTGATTTCCTCGAGCGACACGCGGGTAACACCCTGGTTGCGCTCGATCCCGCGGATCTTGTCCACCGCATGCGCCACCGCTTGCATTCGCTTCCGCACGACGTTACCTGGTTGCTCTTGACTCACGGCATCTCTCCTGGTGGTCTTTCAGTTTGCAACATCATACCAGGGCCAGGAATTTCCGACGCGCACGACGAGCAGGCTGTTCCGTGATCCTTGCCGTAGGTGCCGATGGGTCGTGATATGTAGTAAATACACCTCACCCAACGGCGAAATCGGCTTTTGATTGAACCACCCGATAACGGTTGATTTGCAAAACATCGCATTCATTTCCAGGCACGCAACGTCGAGGGGCAGTTCTTGCTCATCGCGGCCTCCTTCGCCCTCTGGCAGAGGGCAACGATGAGGGCTACGGGATGGGCAACCAGTATGTGGTTAGCGGCGCTGGAACGTACTCCTAAAATAGCCGGAGACAATGCGGTCGACCTTATAAATATGCGAAAAACGATTTATATATCAGCCGCTTCGATGTCATTGACAGCCGATCAAGGGGTGGGTTGGGTTGACACCCGTGACGATTGCGGTATTAATGGACATTCGCGTTTGCAGTGAAGAATCGGGTACCGCCCGAGTGAATAATCATTACTAACGGTAAAAACCGGCCAGCACAGGAGGAAACGATGAAAAAAATGCACACATTCGATCTTCGCCCTTTGCTAATTACGGGTGTTGCAGCGGTGATCGGCATCGCCGGGACGTCGGCACTGGCAGAAGAATTTCCCGCGCGCAGCATTGAAGTCGTAATCCATTCGAAATATGGCGGCGGGACGGACACGACGGCGCGAATGATGATGATTCGGACGCGTCGAACCCTTGGCGTCGACATGTCCGTGGTCGCCAAACGCGGTGGCTCAGGCGCAAAGGCACACCAATATGCCCTGGGCAAAGCGAAAGATGGGTATACGGTTCTGGCCTTGACGCAGAGCCATCTATACACGATCGCGCGCGGTAAATCCCCACTGAAGATCGACGATGTCGTCGGCGTGGCGCGCGCAATGGACGACCCCACCTTGATAACGGTGTCGGCCAGCAGCCCTTACAAGGCGCTTGACGATCTCGTCAAGACATCGAAAAACAAGGCTTTGAACTGGGGTGTGGCTCAGATCGGTGGTACCGAGCATATCGGACTCGCGCTATTCGCCAAGGAGGCTGGCATTAAGTTTAAGGTGGTGCCTTTCGGCAGTGGTGCGCAGATGGTGCAAGCGCTGATGTCCGGCGCGATCGACGCTACGCTTCCCAACGTGAGTGAAGGTGGCCAACAGGTTAAGGACGGAACCTTCCGGGCACTCGCGGTGATGGCGGAAAAACGTCTGGGAGACTATCCGGACGTGCCGTCAACCTACGAGCTCGGGTACAAGGCGAAGACATCGACGACGCGTGGCTACTGGGTGCTCAAGGGCACCCCCCAGGATCGCATCGAGAAGCTCTCGAAAGCCATGGTCAAAGCGATGAAACACGAGACTTTTGCCAACTATTTGAAGAGCGCGGGCTTGACGGTAGACGAAAGCGTTGCCGGCCACGAGGTTTGGGACAAGCATATAAAAGAAGAGTACAAAAAAGCAGAACAAGCCCTGAAGGACCTCGATCTGATCAAGTAAATCCACGCCACTCGCTGCCGCAGGAGCGGAATATTGCAGGCTCAAGATCGGAACGCACCGGTGGCGAGGCAGGAACGGAAGGGTGCATTCAAATCCTCGCTTGTCCACCGAACGGATCTCTCGCTCACGGCCATAATCCTGGCGGGATGCGGCGCGCTCTACTACGCGACCACCACCTTTGAGGAGGTGTCGCTGCTTCTTGCGCAAAACATCCCGCCGGAATTTTTCCCACGGCTGTTGATCTGGACGATCGTGTTGCTGGCCCTGTTTCTGCCGTTGGAGCACAACTTTCTCAAACAAGGCAGACAAGGGCTGGACAAGGGTCGTCGCGATCGAATCAAACTGAAGGCCTTTGCCACTGCCGGCCTGCTCACCGGCGTGGTTGCCTCGATGCCATGGCTAGGGACGTATCTGTCCATGATCATGATATGCGTGTTGCTACCGATGCTGTGGGGTGAGCGACGGCTCAAGATTTTGCTGCCGTTTGCCATCATTTTTCCCACCGCGGTGACGTTGCTGTTCACCCAAGTGCTTCGGGTGTATTTCGAACCGGGCGTCATCGGGCCGGTTCTGCATTAGGATTAATCGATGGAACCGCTGCTTGAGGGTCTCGCCCTCCTCGCCGACCCCTTTAACATCTTTCTTATCTTCGTCGGTGTCCTGGTCGGCGTGATGGTGGGCGCACTACCCGGATTGAGCTCGCCGATGGCCGTGGCCCTTCTGCTGCCTTTCACCATTACGCTGGACCCGGTGCCGGCGATCGCCATGATGGCCGCCCTTTACTGCGCCGGTACTTTCGGCGGCTCAATTACCGCGATCCTCATCAACGCGCCCGGCGCCCCGCCGGCGGTGGCGACGGCACTCGACGGCTATCCCATGGCCAAACGCGGCGAGGCGGGCCGCGCGCTGGGCCTTGCCGCGGTCAGCAGCATTTCAGGCGGGGTCTTTAGTCTCGTCATTTTTTTGCTGGCGGCACCACTGCTCGCAAAAGTAGCGCTTTCGTTCCGCCCCCCGGAGTATTTCGCCCTTACCGTGTTTGCGCTATCCATGCTAGCGTCGATTAGCGGTAAGTCCTCGCTTCGCAACCTGATCGCCGGCGCCGTCGGGGTCCTGATCAGCACCATAGGCATTCACTTGACCACCGGGGTGGAGCGATTCACCTTCGGCACTTTCGAGCTGACCGAAGGTATTGAATTCGTGCCGGTGCTGATCGGCCTGTTCGCCATTGGCGAGCTCCTGAAACAATCGCAGACCCTGAATGTCGTTTACGAGCGCATAACCTCGGTGGTCATCAAGCTCCCGAGTCGGGAGGACTTGAGAAGGGTGCGAGGCACGATCCTGCGATCCTCGGGGATCGGCACCTTTATCGGCATTCTGCCTGCCGAGGGCGCCACCGTGGCCGCCATCATGGGCTATAACGAGGCCAGACGCTGGTCTAAAAACAAAGAGGCATTCGGCACGGGCACACCCGAGGGCATCGCCGGGCCAGAAGCGGCCAACAACGCGGCCACCGGTGGGGCGATGGTGCCGACGCTGGCACTCGGTATCCCTGGAAGCGCCACCACTGCCATCATTCTGGCGGCGCTTATCATGCACGGGTTCCGCCCTGGACCTTACCTTATCAGGGAGACACCGGAGTTCATTTACGCGATCTTCGGTGCGATGTTGGTTGCGAATTTCATGTTCCTCGCCATCGGGCTCGCCGGCGCCAAGATTTTCTCGCGGATCACACTGATTCCGAGACCGTTGCTTTGGCCGGCAGTGTTTATCTTCTCCATGATTGGATCGTATGCGCTCGCGACATCGATTTTCGACGTCTGGGTGATGCTGATCGCTGGCATCGTCGGTTTCCTCATGCTCCGCCACGGGTTCGGCACCGCGCCACTGGTCATGGGACTGATCCTGGGAAGGCTTGTTGAGGAATCGTTGTCACAGTCGATGATCATGTTCGACAACAACTGGCTGCGCTTCTTGGAAAGCCCGATTGTTATATTGTTCTTTGTGCTTACTCTGCTCGGGCTCTTTTGGCCCGCGCTTGTCAGACTGTCTGCGTTACTCTCTGCACGGCGTAACCGCAGGGCGGGCGACACCGGCACCGCGCTGTGAAGGCTTTGCGTACAACACACGAGGGGCGATGACGCAGTGTCGCAAAGCGGTCATCAAGCATTGGCTGGCAAGGTCGGGGTGATCACGGGGGCGTCGCGCAACATCGGGCGCGCTATCGCACTGGCGTTGGCAGCGGAAGGTACCGCTGTCGTGGTAAATGGGCGTAGCGATTCGGCGGCAGCCCGCGCCGTCGTCCAGGAGATTACCGCTGGCGGTGGACGCGCCATCGCCCATCTTGCTGATGTGACGGACGAGGCCTCAGTGAACGGCCTGGCCGACACGACCGTTGAGAGCTTCGGGCGGATCGACATTCTGGTGAACAACGCCGCGATACGGCCAGCACGCGCCTTCACTGACATGTCTTTCGGCGAGTGGCGTGAGATTACGGGCGTTATTCTTGACGGGGCGTTTCTGTGTGCCAGGGCCTGTGTGCCACACATGCTCACAGCCGGCGGCGGAACGATTGTCAATATCGGTGGTTTGTCGGCGCATCTGGGCGCCAGCAATCGTGCACACGTCGTCACCGCCAAGGCCGGACTGGAGGGACTGACAAGAGCGTTGGCGGTCGAGCTAGCCGGTCACGGCATTACCGTCAATTGCGTCGTGCCTGGAACGATAGACACGGTGCGAGCTGAGTCCGCCGGTGCGCGTCCTGCACATCAAGGTCGTGCTGAAGCGTTAATCAAACGCTTTGGGCGACCGGGGGAAGTGGCAGCCCTGGTACGCCACCTGTGCCTGCCCGATGCCGCCTACATCACCGGGCAGTCAATTCATGTGAGTGGCGGTGCATATTTTCCCTAAAATACGCAACACCATGAGCGTGCATAGGCGATTCGAACCATCGCGGATGCGAGCTAGTTCAAATGTATGCAAACCGCGTTACCAACGTGACGTTGGCATAACTCTTCGAGGAAGAAAATGGGGAGCGAGTCGCGCTCCGTATCACAGATCTTCGCCGAGTGGGTAGGCGCCCTTACACCGGACGCTATTCCACCTGAGGTTCGAGCAACTGCAGAAAGCGCGTTACTGGACTTTACCGGTTTGTGTATCGCGGCGCGCGAGTCGACCTATGTGCGGGCGTTGCTTGACAGTTGGGACGGTGAGGGCGCATGCACGGCTATCGGTCACGGGCGGCAACTTGATGCCGCCGGCGTCGCCCTCGTCAACGGCACAGCCGCCCATGGCGAGGACTATGACGACACGTTCGAGGGAACCCCGGTGCATGCCGGGTCTGTGGTCATTCCGGCGGTACTGGCGGCGTGCGAGCGCTACGGCCGAAGCGGTAGAGATGCGCTATGTGGAATCGTGTCCGGTGCAGAGTTCACTTGCCGGATGGCCCTCGTCAGCCCCGCCGCGATACACCGTGCGGGGTTCCATCCTACGGCAGTAATCGGCGCGCTTGGTGCGACAGCCGGCGTTGGCGCTGCCTTAGCCCTGACCGCTCGGCAGTTAACGAATGGTCTCGGTGTCGCTGGCAGCATGGCCGCCGGAATCATCGAGTATCTCGCCGAGGGCACCTGGACCAAACGGCTGCACGCCGGTTGGGCGGCCCAGTCCGGACTGCGCGCGGCACTGCTCGGACAACATGATTTTCTCGGGCCGCGCACAGTCCTGGAGGGTAAACATGGATTCTTCCATGCCTTTACCGATCGTGCCGACGAACCGGATTTTACGGTTATGACAGAAGCCCTCGGAGACACCTGGCGCATGCGCCAGATTGCCTTCAAGCCGTACGCCTGCGGGACGATGGCACACCCTTTCATCGACTGCGCCATCCGCCTCGCCAACGAAGGGATCGATGCCGCCGATATCGAAGACATTGTGTGCAAGGTGGGTGAAGGGACCGTCCATCGTCTTTGGGAACCACTCAGCGAAAAGCGTAATCCCTCAACATCTTATTCTGCCAAGTTCAGTGTGCCCTTCTGTATCGCCGTTGCGTTCATCGATCGCACCGCCGGGCTTGGCCAGTTCACCGATGACAGGGTCACTGACCCAAACGTCCGTGCGTTGGCGTCCCGGATCCGTTACGAGATCGATCCCGCAAACGAGTATCCACGCAACTATACGGGAGATTTGAAGCTAACGCTCAAGGACGGCACTACACGAGAAGTGCGCCAATCCCACCTGCGGGGTGGTGCGCGTGAGCCGCTGAGACGCGAGGAACTCGTTGCCAAATTCCATGCCAATGTTAGCTTCGCGGGTTGGCCAGCGGCAAAGGCGGATGCGATCGAGGCTTTCTGCGCGTCGCTGTTCGACGCGCCTGACGTAAGCGGGCTGCAGATCTGTCGTGCCTGAGGCTTAACGACGAAGAAACGCACTTGCATCGGTGTTATTTAATCAATCTGGTCTATTGCAGAAAACACCAGCGCCACAAGTGTTTACCAGAGAATATTTAAAGCGTAATAATGCAGCCTGGCGTACGCGCGTAATTTTACGCATCTCTTATTAACACCTCTTGTGAGCTTTTCTAAGAACCGATGATTGAAAACTCATTACCATTATCCCGATTTACTGTAATCGATCTCACACGGGTCCGCGCGGGCCCGACGGCCGTGCGCCAACTCGCTGATTGGGGTGCGAGCGTGATCAAGATCGAACCGCCAGAAAGCGTCGACACCTCAAAGGGCATGGGTGGCGCCCGGCATAGCCCAGACTACCAAAACATTCATCGCAACAAGCGCGGCATCACGTTAAATCTAAAGCAGTCGGAGGGTCTTGCCCTTTTCAAGCAGCGTCTGGTCCCAAGGGCCGACGTCGTGGTGGAGAACTATCGCCCGGACGTCAAACACAGGCTCGGTGTGGATTACGAGTCGCTAAAGGCGATAAACCCGCGTCTTGTCTATGCGAGTATTTCCGGCTTTGGTCAGGACGGGCCTTACAGCCAACGTCCGGGGTTCGATCAGATCGCGCAAGGCATGGGTGGACTCATGTCGATCACCGGGCTCCCGGGACAAGGTCCGGTACGCGCTGGCATCCCGCTCGCCGACTTAAGCGCCGGTCTATATTGCGCAATCGGCATTTTGATTGCACTCCTTGAACGAGAGACGTCTGATGAAGGTCAGTGGGTGCAAACCTCGCTTTTACAAGCACAGATTGCGATGCTTGATTTTCAGGCGGCGCGTTGGTTAATCGGCGGGGAGGTTCCACCCCAAGCCGGCAACAATCACCCGACCAGCATTCCCACCGGCGTGTTTCGCACTTCCGACGGGCATATCAACGTGGCTACGACAGGGAACAAGATGTGGCAACGGCTGTGCAAAGCACTCGGTGCGCAAAAGCTCGTGGACGATCCGGATTACTCGACGCCGGAGTCGCGGTTGAGAAACCGGGACAGGTTGAACGCGATACTGCAAGAGTATTTCTCGGAACGTAGCAGCTCCGAATGGGTGGACCAATTGAACAAAGGCGGTGTTCCCTGTGGACCAATCTACACGATCGATAAAATGTTCGCCGATGAACAGGTTAAGCATTTGAAGATGGCTAAACCGGTCGACCACCAGATACTCGGTGCCATAAATGTAGTCGCCCAACCGGTTAGCATGAGTCGCTCGGTGCGCGAGCGCTACCTGCCCACACCAGAACGTGGACAACACACTGATGAGGTGCTCAGTGAAATCGGGCTTAGCGCCGATGAGATCGCTGAGTTGCGAAACAAAAACATAGTCTAACACCCTCGCTGGCTCGTCAACGATAAATTTCCGTCACTGGTCTTCAAAATCAGCCAACAGCCAGTAACACGTCGCAACACGGAGAGATTCAATGCAGTCGATCACCGACAAGATCATCGCCGAAAAAGATGGCGCCATCGGCCGAATGACTTTCAACAACCCTGACCGCCGCAACGCAATCTCGTTCGAGATGTGGCAGGCAATTCCAGTCGTGCTGGACGACTTCGCGGCCGACGATGTCGTACGGGTCGTCGTGGTGAGCGGTGCCGGCGATAAGGCGTTCTCCGCAGGCGCCGATGTATCCCAGTTCGAAAGTAAGCGTTCGACCAAGGATGCGACTGCCGAGTACAACACTGCTGTTTTGCAGGCTACGGAACGACTGAAGCTTTTCGATAAACCGACCATAGCGAAGATCCAAGGGTACTGTCTCGGCGGCGGGTTAGGGGTCGCCCTTTGCTGTGATCTGCGAATAGCGAGCGATGATTCCCGTTTCGCTATCCCCGCAGCCAAGCTCGGGCTCGGCTACCGCTATCCAAGCATCCGCACGCTTATGGATCTAGTGGGCCCGGCCTTCGCTAAAGAAATTCTTTTCACTGCGCGGCAATTTGATGCCGCTGAGGCCTATCACATGGGCTTGATCAACCGGATTCTGCCTAGCGAAGAGTTAGCTGACTACATCCAGAGTTACGCCGAAAGAATCGGCGGCAATGCGCCCCTCACACTGCACGCCGTGAAGAAAATTGTCAGCGAAATGCTGAAAGATCCGGATGAACGCGACCTCGCAATGTGCGACGAGCTCGTGGACAAATGCTTTGCTAGTCAGGATTACGTCGAGGGGCGTAAGGCGTTTATGGAAAAACGCAAGCCCAAGTTTGTCGGGCGCTGACCCCTCCCCTGCCCCCCCAACAAGTGGGGAGGGGAAATCGGTATGAAAGTTATACTAATCGTGGCCCTTGCCCCTCCCCATCGAGGAGAGGGAGCTGGTAGTCGAAGCAAAGACTGACCCCACGCAGTACAACGCCCAGTTTTAGCTAGCCTGGAAAATAAATCCCGCCCCGTGGAGTTTTCTTGAAGAGTGGGTGTCACACCGAGGAACTGGAGTGCCCAATCCAGTCACAGAGCGCTGATCAGGTACCCACGTAGCGCCTCATTACGGTTAGCTGATTATCGAT
>JBHIDJ010000086.1:0-12968 GCA_046760105.1 Acidiferrobacterales bacterium
TAACTGGTAATCGGTAATTGGTAATTAGTGATTGGTGGCCGGGCTATCAATACCTACCAGTCACTAGTCACCAATCACGAGTCACGACTCACGCATTAACGACTCATGATGGCGAATTTCGCTCAACAGGCCGGCCGCCGCATCTTCGATCATATCGAGCACCTGATCGAAACCGCTGGCACCACCGAAATAAGGATCAGGGACCTCGTCATGCGAATACTCCGGTGCGAATTCCATAAGTAGCCGGATCTTATGTTTTAGTTCCGGCGGACACTTCGACTGCAGATATTCGTAGTTTTCTTTATCCATCGCCAGAATGTAATCGAAGTCGCGAAAATCGCGCGCTATCGCCCGCCGCCCGCGCATCGTGCTTAGATCGATGCCACGTCGTGCGGCAACCGCCTGCGCCCGCGGGTCTGGTGGTGCACCCACATGATAAGCATGCGTTCCCGCCGAATCGACGGCTATCCGTCTGCCGAGGTCCGCACTCTCAACCAATCGTCGAAAGACGCCTTCCGCTGTTGGCGAGCGACAGATATTACCGAGACAAACAAATAATACCTTGACCATGTTCTGAAGTTCGAAGTGCCAAGTAGTAGGTAGTAAGGGAAAATATAAATCCTCTAACTTGCTACTTGCTACTCGCTTTAAAGATCTCGCGTACCCGTTCCAGATCTTCGGGCGTATCGACCCCGGGCCCTGGCACCTCAGGCGCCTCACACACGATGATACGTTCCCCTCGCCACAACACCCGCAACTGCTCAAGCCGCTCAACCTCCTCCAGTAGACAGGGTGCCCACGACGTGTACTCGCTGATAAACCCTGCCCGATAAGCATACAAGCCGATATGGCGAAAGGCGGCGGGCTGCTCCTGGTTCGCGGCGCTCCCTGTTGGCGAGTTCATCTGCCAAGGAATTGGAGCGCGGCTGAAATACAGGGCAAAACCTTGGTGATCGCACACTACTTTGACCACGTTGGGGTCAACCAGTACCGCACCATCTGTAATTGCATGCATGGCTGTGGCCATGGCCGCCTGCGGCTCGCCGACAAGCGTATCGGCCACTAACTTGATCAGGCTGACCGGTATCAACGGCTCATCACCTTGTAAGTTGATGATGATCTCATCCTCCCGCAACCCAAGCGTATGAACCACTTCGGCGATCCGTTCAGTGCCCGAGCGGTGAGTGCGCGCTGTCATGCACACCTGGGCACCAAAGGCGAGCGCTGCCTCTTTAATCCGCTCGTCATCGGTCGCGATGGTCGTGTTGACCGCACCGCTCGCGACCGCACAGTCATAAACACGTTGTATGAGCAGTTTGCCGCCGATATCCAACAATGGCTTGCCCGGCAGCCGGGTAGACGCGTAGCGAGCTGGAATAATTACGTGCATGATGTTGTAAAAACGAGTAACAAGTAGCAAGTTTGCAAGATGCAGCTCTTATATTTTTGCCTTGCTACTTGCTACTTAAGACTTGCAACTGATTTCACTTGAGTTTCTCAACTTCTTCCTCACTCAACGAGCGTGCCTCATCTTGCAACATCACTGGAATATCGTTCTGGATGGGATACGCCAGGCGGTCGGCTTTACACAAAAGCTCCGATTTCGCCTTGTCATACTTGAGAGGGCTCTTGCAGATAGGACAAACCAGTATGTCAAGCAGCTTTTTGTCCACGTAACTTTTCCTCCAGCAGGTTCAATACGAAGGTGCCAAATGCCGGCTCCGGTCTTGCCTCCACGACCAGATACCAGTAACGACCATTGACAAAGTGTTTACACTTCACGGCGTCTTTTTCCGTCATAATCACTACGCTGTTGTCATCGAACTGTATGTCCCGCGCTTGGAAATGATAGTGATCCGGGAACGCATGTTCTATAACGTGAACGCCCAAGGCGCGCAGGTGATCGAAAAATCGTTTCGGATGACCGATGCCGGCGACGGCGTGGACACGCTGACCATAAAAAGCGCCGGCGGCTTTACGCAGTTCCGGCTGCGCTACACCCCGAAAGCAGACTTCAGCGAGAAACATACCAAACTCGCCTGGTCCCGGTTTGCCATTAGTTACGCGTGCGTGCACACGGCGCAGCCGACCAATGGGCTCGCGTAAAGGGCCTGCCGGCAAACAGCGGCCATTACCGAAACGCCTAGTCCCGTCGATGACCACGATCTCGACGTCGTGTGCCATCGCGTAGTGTTGCAAACCGTCGTCGCTTACAACCACATCGCATTTATACTCGCGCACGAGCATCTCCACCGCAGCCGCGCGACGACGACTCACCACGACCGGACACGAACTTTTCCGCGCTATCAAGACCGGTTCATCGCCGAGCTGCGCTGGATCCGAGTGCGGCTGCACACGCACGGGCTGGACAGTCGAACCACCGCCATAGCCGCGAGACACGATTCCAGGGTGATAACCCTTTTCCCGCAGGAACTGCGCAAGCCAAAGCACAAGCGGTGTCTTGCCGGTTCCACCGACGGTAATATTACCGACAACTATTACCGGCACCGACAGGTTTGCCGTGCGCTTCAACCCCAGCCGATAACAGCCCCGCCGCAGCGACACTAAAGAACGATAAACCCAGCTCGCCGGCAGTAATGCCATGCTGAACGGCGTGTTCCTCTCCCAATGTCGTTGCAGCCACGTCACGTTAGTTATCCACCACTTCGAGTGCCACGCTCTCGTCCCTTGCTCCCCTGTGCAGCCGCTAATTCGGACCGATGCGTGTGCCCACCAAACTGCAGTCGGTAGAGCTCCGCGTACGGACCTTCAGCAGCGACTAACTTATCATGTGTACCAGTTTGCATGACTCGGCCACGTGCAAGCACAACGATGCGATCTGCGCTTTCTATCGTTGCCAGCCGATGGGCAATGACTAGTGTTGTCCGATTCTTCATAAGCGTTTCTAACGCAGCTTGTATGTGCTGTTCGGACTCGCTATCGAGTGCCGACGTCGCTTCATCAAGAATCAGTATCGGAGCATTCTTGTAAAGCGCGCGGGCAATCGCGATCCGTTGACGCTGCCCACCCGATAGACGCAATCCTTTTTCACCGACAACAGTGTCTAAGCCTTCCGAGAGCCTGTTGACGAATTCTGTTACGTGCGCCGCTTCCGCCGCTGCCGCGATCCTTTTATCGTCGATCGGCCTCGCGCTCCCGTAAGCAATGTTATTGCGAACGGTATCGTCAAAAAGCAGTGTTTCCTGTCCTACGACGGCGATATGGTTTCGCAGGTTCGACAGCGCAAATTCATTGATGTTGACCCCGTCGATCGAGATTTCACCATGCATGACCGTGTAGAAACGCGGCAGCAGGTTTGCCACCGTCGTTTTGCCGCTGCCCGACGCACCTACTAACGCAACCGTTTCACCTGGCTCTATTGAAAATGAAACATCCGCTAGTGCCTGGACTGACGACGTTGGATAGCGAAAACTCACGTTACGGTACTGGACATGCCCCTGCACGCTCTCAGGCGTCCTCGTGCCGGTATCGGGCTCGGGTGGTTCATCGAGCAGCCCAAAAGCACTTTGTGCGGCCGCGATACCCATCTGAATCACTTCGTTTACCCGGGCCGTCCGTTTCACAGGATTCATCAACCACATCATGGATAATGTATAGGAAACGAACTCGCCAGCAGTAGCCTGGCCCGAACTGATGGCGATATACAGTACCAGCGCGATCGCCGCCGCTGCCAACAAAACGGTAATAGCCACACCGACCGCCGAGACAGCTACCCGCCGCATGAATTGTCGTCGGTTCCTAGTGTTAGCATGAGTGAAGGAGTTGACTTCTGTCTGTTGCGCGCAAAATGCCTTGACCACACGTTGGCCTTCAGTCGCCTCCTGTGCGATGTGTGATATCTCACCAACGGTTCCCTGGATTGCACGGCTGTACTTGCGCAGCCGCCGGCTCATCACGATGATCACCAGGCCGGCTATCGGAGTAAGCACGGCGAGCATGAGCGTGAGCTTCCAGTTTAAGTACATCATCCACGCCAGCACGCCAATGATTGTCAGCCCGTCGCGACCAATGACCAATATGGCACTGGTGGCAGCCCGCGATAACTGTTCCACGTCAAAAATGAGCTTCGCGATTAGCATGCCGGATGCGTGCGTGTCATAGAAGCCGCTAGGCAGGCGCATCAAGTGCGTAAACAATGCGTTGCGAATGTCAAAGATAACTTTCCGGCCCACCCAATTTAGCATGTACTCGCCCGTGAAACTTGCGATTCCTCGAAACGTAAAAAGCGCGATCACCGCGATCGGGATAAGACGAATAAGTTCGGGATCACGTTCCACAAGAGCCCCATCGACGAACGGCTTCATCAGAGCGACGAAGGTGGTCGAGGTAAGAGCCAGCCCAAGCATACCGGCGAGCGACAACAGAAACGCCCACCGGTAAGGCCAGGTATACCCTAGCAGGCGTTGATAGATCTGTAGGCTAGTCGCGTTAGGTGAGTCCGTCACGGAACTGGGCCGCGCGGCACGGGTTGTTGCGTGGCGAAAGTAAGATGAGTATAACCAAGCCGGCGCGTTGCATCCATGACGCGGATGACCGATTCGTGTGTGGTCTTGGCATCGGCATGGACAATTATCAGCGGATCCTTCCTCCCGCCGGCCGCCCGTAGCATGGCGTTACGTAAGACCTCGGGCGTCGTCTTCAATAACTGCTGATCGTTGATATAGTATCGACCGCGAGCATCAACCGCGACTCGCAAAGCATCTGTCTTTACCTTCTTTTGCACCGACGCCTCTGGCAATCTTATCCGCAAATGCGCTTCCCTGGAAAAACTCGTCGTCACAACCAGAAATATAAGCGTCATCAGCAGGACATCAATCAATGGCACGAGATTGAGTTCTGGCTCCTCACTACTGGTAGGACGAAATTTCATAGGCATTCACCTCGCTCGCTTAATCCCGCTCGCGTTCGCCATGTAAGATCTCTACCAACCTGATCGCCTGTTGTTCCATGTCGACCAGCAATTCATTCACCCGGCCGCGAAAGTAGCGATAAAACATCACGCTGGGAATCGCAACGCCCAGGCCTGTCGCCGTCGTGATCAGGGCCTGTGCAATTCCGCCGGCGACGACCGCTGGATCGCCCACCCCGTGGGTACTGATACCGGCGAACATCTCAATCATTCCCAAAACGGTGCCGAGAAGACCGAGAAATGGCGATATGACGGCTATGGTACCTAGGCTGTTGAGATATCGGTCGAGCTCCGGCACTACATGCCGGCCCGCGTCCTCAATAGACTCTTTGACGATCTCGCGATCATGATCGCGATTGATCAACCCCGCTGCCAGAATTCTTCCAAGCGGTGAGCTCTCCTGCAGAAGCGTGATTCGTGCCTGATCGAGCTGCTTGCGTTCAAGCCACTGTTGGACCTGCGATACGAGATTAGACGGGGCGATATATCTCTTCTGCAGCGACCACAGGCGCTCACCGATAATAGCAAGCGCCGCTACTGAACACGCGATGATGGGCCACATGACCCAACCACCGGCCTTGACCAACTCAAACATTTAGTACTACCGCTGTGCGGCCTAAAGGTGCGCGTAATGTATCAAAGGCGCGGCCTGTCTTAAAGCGCTTTAGAAGCGCAGCAGATGTTACGCGTTACGGGTCAAACCAGTAGCGTTTGTTGTCCTTCCGGTAAATCGATGTTTCGATCCCGTCACCACCGAGGCGTAGCTCGATCGCACCGTGCGCCGCTGATGTGTACACCCATGCGCCTTGTTGCAAATAACGCGCTTTCACCCGCGGGTGAGGATGGCGAAAGCGGTTGCGGTAACCGACCGGAAACAGTGCAAGGCGCGGTTTGACGGCCTCGACGAAGGGCTCCGTGGACGACGTTCGACTCCCGTGATGGGGAACCACGAGTACATCCGCAGCAAGCTGTGATCGCTCACGCTCCAGCAACGCGGTTTCGGCTTTCGCTTCGATGTCCCCCGGCAACAGTATGCGGCCATAGTGACTACCGACCATCAAAACACAGCAGGCGTTGTTTCCCTCAAATGAATGCGCATCGGGTGGATTGAGTATGGCGAAATCCACCCCATCCCATTGCCACGTTTGTCCCCGCTGGCAGCGGCGTGCGTTGGCTAGCCGTTCCGGTACGCTGCTCAGCACCCTATCAACTGGCAGCGCTTCAACAACAGACGGAGCACCGCCGATATGATCGTTGTCCCCATGACTGATGATAAGGGTGTCTATGCGCTCGATGCCTTGACTACGCAGGTATGGCACCACCACGGCGCGGCCCGCATCAAAACGCGAGCTGAAACGCGCACCGGTATCGTACACCAACGTGTGCTCGCGGGTGCGCACGACAACCGCTAGCCCTTGCCCGACATCCAGCAACGTAAGCCACAGTTCGCCGGTCGCCGGGACCGGCGGCCGCACTACAAACGTGGGTAATAACCACAGAACGCCCAGCCAGCGCGCGGGCCACCCCGCCGGCGCCAGCATTATCGCCGCGCCAGTCATACCGCACATCAACGCCCACGCCACCGGGCTGTGTTGCACCCACAGACTGTGCGCAAAGCCCGCGAGATACTCGAGCACTATCCACAGCATCTCCAGCGGCCAGACCGCGAGCTGGAACACCAGCTCTGCTATTGCATTCGGGAACAGCGTGAGACTAACCGCGCCCGCAAGTGTTAACGGCACAACGAGCAGCGCAAACACAGGCACTGCAACCATATTGGCTAGCGGGCCCACCAGCGACACCTGCTGGAAAAACACCAGCATCACCGGTAACAGACCCAGGGCGATTCCCCACTGCAGGTAACCCAACCGGCGCCACGTCCTGCGCGTACCGGAGCGACCGTGAATGAACAAGATAATCACGGTGACAGCCGCGAACGAGAGCCAGAAGCCCGCCCCCATGACCGCCAGCGGATCATGCAGCAACACGAGAAAGAGGGCGATGGCCAGGAGGTAGGTCGGCGCCGAACGCCGCTGCAACAGCACCGCGCCCATCGCCACCCCCAACATAATCATGGCTCGTTGAGTCGGCACCGAGAAGCCAGCCAATGCAGCATAGACCACGGCCACCAACATAGCGGCGACGGCGGCTGCCTTCGGTGCCGGCCAGCGTAGGACGGTCGTACCAGGTAGTGCCCATAACCAACGCACTAAGAGAAACACGAATCCACCAACCAATCCGATATGTAGACCTGAAATCGCCATCAGGTGATTCGTACCGGTACGGCGCAAGGTGTTCCATTGCGTATTCGTAATACCTCGCCGGTTGCCGTTCGCAAGCGCAACGATCATACCGGCGAATGCGTTTTGTGAGAGTAGTTCGCGAATGCGATCACCCAAACGCTCTCGCAGTCGGTCAACGCCATAGGCGAGCGAGTGGCCCGAGAGTAGCGTTCTTGGAGGGGTCTCGCGGATATACCCCGTCGCGCGAATACGTTTCCGAAACAGAAAGCCCTCATAGTCAAAACCACCCGGGTTTTGAAAACCGTGTGGGCGCTTGAGGCGCGCGACAAAGCGCCAGCGCTCACCAACGCTAAAATCGCGGCCTTGGTCATAGCTATTCAGCAAAACCTTTCTCGGAATTTTGACTACACGCCCATCGTGGCTTGCGCGTGTGACATCAAACTCGAAGCGGACACCGCGGTCTGTCTTTTGCGCTATGTCTGCTATGTACCCCTCCAGCTCCAAGTCTCGACCTTCAACCTCAACCGGCAATGCGTCGCCGAGGATCCAGCCCGCCCGCAGCGTTACCCAAAATATACCGGCGACGAAGATCAGAGCCGGTGACCAATGAGGTCGCTGTAAGCTTAGCCAGCCGAGGGGCACGACCAATACACCCCACCACAGCGATGGCAGCTCAGAGAGTTGCTGGACAAACAAGATGCCTAGCAAAAATGCGATCGAGCAGATGCGCATCGCATGTCTCCTGACAGGGGTTGACTGCCAACCCGGACCGCACGAGCCAAGGAAACTACAGTTAGGAACAGGCTTACTGACGATCTTAGCGATTTATTGTACGGACACTGATCGCTCGGCGAGCCTTGTACAGGTCTTGTTATACTTCTCGGCCCTCGCCCGGCGCCTTCCGATATGCGTGTCCGGGATGAGTGGCCGTTTCACGCGCAAGACTATACACTAAGCTCATGCAACGGTAATACTCGCAGTACATGGCAAGAAAGCTTTTTCGGCGCTACCTACCAGATAGACACGTAATCCGCAACCATAAGCCGCTGCGTGTCTTCGGCCGCCTACTCCACGACCCCAACCTGTGGCACCTGAACCGCCATTCCGCATCCGGTGCTGTCGCCGTCGGTTTGTTCATGGCCTTTATGCCTATACCCTTCCAGATGATCGCCGCCGGTGCATTGGCGATCATGCTTCGCCTCAATTTACCTCTGGCTATCGCCCTAGTGTGGGTTACTAACCCAATTACGATCCCACCTGTGTTTCTGTTTTGTTACCAGATCGGTACGTGGGTTCTCGGCAATGTTTATCAGGAGATTGCTTTCGCCTGGTCCTGGGAGTGGTTCCGGGCAGAACTTGTACATCGTTCGGAACCATTTCTGGTGGGCTGTTCACTCGTTGGATCTTTTTCGGCCTTAGTAGGATATGCCGGGACGCGTGCGCTCTGGCGCTGGCATGTTATCCGGGAGTGGGAAAATAGGAAAAGGGCCAGGCAAGCCGCAAGACGGCAAATGAAAAATTAGCTAGCGAGACCAAGATAATCCACGAGGTCTAAGACCGTAGGCCGGAGACTGTAGCTAGAAAAAAAACGGTTTTAGCTTCCGGTCTCCAGTCTACAGATTTTGCCGCCCTTAACTGGCTACTCGCTACTGCATTTAAGCAAAACCTTCGCTCAACTGTTCGGGACTTGCTACCGGTTTCAATACACCGTCGTCGAGTCGCAGAACACGGTCTACCTCTAAAGCAAGCGTCGGATCGTGTGTCACGATCACAAAACTCGTCTGAAGCTCCCGGTTTAGCTCTAGCATTAATTCATAGACGCTGTCCGCGTTGCGCCGATCTAGATTGCCCGTAGGTTCATCTGCCAAGACACATAGCGGGCGTGTCACCAGCGCGCGCGCCACTGCCACGCGCTGACGCTCACCGCCGGATAGTTCGCCCGGTTTGTGGTGCAGTCGATCGGCGAGCCCTACTCGCTCAAGCATCTCCCGCGCCCGCGAGCTAGCTTGCGTAGGTACGCTGCGTCTAACGAACAGAGGCATCGCTACGTTTTCGAGTGCGGTGAACTCCGGCAGCAAGTGGTGAAACTGATAAACAAACCCCAGTACGCGATTGCGCAAGCGGCCGCGTTCGGCGTCGTTCAGCTTGGCGATATCCACGCCATCGACTTCGACCATACCCGCGGTAGGCCGGTCGAGACCGCCGAGTACATGTAACAACGTGCTCTTGCCCACGCCCGAGGCACCGACAATGGCTACCTGTTCACCGCGGGCGACACGGAGATAAACGCCCTTCAAGACATCCACGTTGAAAAAGCCTTCACTGAAAGTCTTGAACAGCCCGGTACAGCGCAGAACAAGCTTATTATCAGTCATTCGTAACGCAAGGCCTCGGCCGGTTGCACCTTGGCAGCGCGGCGCGCCGGATACAGCGTCGCCAACAACCCCATCAGAAGGGAAGCGCCGGCGATCATGGTTACATCTTTCCAGTGTACGTTCGACGGAACCTCACTGATGTAGTAGACATCAGGCGAGAGAAACGTAACGTTGAAAAGTTCCTCCACGAAACGAACGATTTCGCCCACGTTCAACGCCAGTGTCACTCCACAAACGGTGCCAAGGATCGTCCCCACTAAACCGATGACCGTACCTTGCACCATGAATATCAACATGATCCCGGCGGGACTCACACCGAGGGTTCGCAAAATAGCAATGTCCGCCTCTTTGTCCGTCACCACCATCACCAAGGTCGACACAACATTGAAGGCCGCCACCGCAATAACCAACAACATGATGATAAACATCACGGTCTTTTCCATCTTCAGTGCGCGGAAAAAGTTCACATGTTGTCGTGCCCAGTCGCGCGCACGATAGGCTGTACCCAGTCCGGTTTCGATCTGCCGGCTTACGCGCGGGGCCGAATCGAGATCGGCAAGCCTGAGGCGTAGGCCGGTTACCCGCTCTGGCATACGGTAAAGCTTTGCAGCGTCCTCGATGTGAATCAAAGCCCAACCGCTGTCGTATTCATACATGTCAACGTTGAAAATTCCCACTACTGTGAAACGTCGAGAACGGGGCAAGACGCCTACGGGCGTAACCAGCGCTTGTGGGATGACCAAAGCGATGCGCGAACCGACTGCCGCGTCGAGCTTCCAGGCAAGGGCTTGACCGAGGATGATACCGAACTCTCCCGGTCTCAGATTAGTCAGCCGGCCTATACTCATTTTTTCGTGCAGATCAGAAACCTGTGTCTCTTCCGAAGGCAAGATTCCGCGAATCAGCACGCCGCTAGCGGCCTGGCCATGAACCAACAGACCCTGTCCAGTAATGTAGGGTGCACGCCCAATGACATCGACGTTAGTGCTTACTTTAGCTGCGACGTTACGCCAGTCGCTGAGCTTTCCGTCGGATTCCGTAATTGATACGTGCGACACAAAACCCAGAATGCGGCTGCGCAATTCCTGACCGAACCCATTCATCACCGACAAGACGGTGACTAACGCCATAATACCGACAACAATACCTAGAATAGAAATAAAGGAAATGAAGGAGATAAACAGGTTACGGCGTTTGGCGCGTGTGTAACGCAACCCAATGAACAGCTCGAACGGGCGAATCATAGGGCTGGATTAAACCATATAGGTAGTGAGTCGTGAACCATTGGTTCGTGAACCGTGAAGCGTGAGCCGTGAACCGTCAAATGTCCGCCAGAGACGGCGTAACCAGGCTTTTCGACTAACGACTCACGATTAACGACTAACGAATCACTTAGCATTTGCCTTCGAGAACAAAGGTTGGTCAGGTACCTCTGACAACCGCACCATACCGATTCCAGCCTGATTGCTTATCGTCACGTGCAGCGGTTCAGACAGCCGTTGCAACTCTTCAAGCACACGGCCTGCTTCATGCGCATACAGAATCTGTGGTTGAAACACAACCTCAACGTTATTGACGTTGATCGGGATAAGCTGTAGTTCGGTTAGTCGGCCGTCCTCTACGAGCAGCCGGGCAACGATGCTTCGCGTGGCGTTGCGGCTGTACGATCCAAAGCTGAAGTTACCGAGGCTGTAGAAGATGATTCCCTGCTTGTAGCGTTCGATGGCCTGCAGAACGTGTGGGTGATGCCCTAACACAACAAGCGCGCCAGCATCGATTGCTGCGTGGGCGAGCGATGGTTGATAGGGCCGTAGTTCTGTCGTTACCTCCCGACCCCAGTGAAACGACACGACGACAACATCGGCACGCTGGCGGGCTGCTGCCACGTCCGCACGAACATGACGCTCATGGCCGAAGGCTGTACCCGGGCGGTCGTGGCGTGCCCAAAACGAGTCAGGAAAGGTCAGTGAGTAAGCGAGTAAGGCAACCACGTGGCCGCCGGCAGAGATAAACGCAGGCTGCCTCGCCGCGCGCCGATTCATTCCTGCTCCGGCGTGTTTAATACCTGCGGCGTCGAGCGCTGTTAACGTTTCCCGCAACCCCGCAACGCCATAATCCATGCTGTGATTGTTAGCGAGGGAGACAAGATTGAAGCCGGCTGCCGCCAACGCCGGCGCGACCTTCTCCGGCGGGGACCGGAAGACGTAGCGCTTGCCGGGTTCCGGCTCCCCGGCGTTGGTCAACGGACCCTCCAGGTTGCCGAATACCACATCGGACTGCTGAAACAGCGGTCGCGTATGAACAAAGGGATACGCGTAACCGCGTCTGGCGAGCTCGGGGGCGGCGCTGCCGCCCAGCATGATGTCACCGACCGCCGCGATACGCAGCCGCCTAGGCTTTGGTTTCGCCGCATCCCGCGGTTCACTGGGTCCGCGAGGCGGCACGGCGGCACCTGGGGCCGCGGTTTGCGGGGGTTTAGCGGCTGCAGCCGGGCCGACCGGGGCTTGGCCTTTATCGGTCGCACCGGTATCGGTCGCACCGGGAGACGCCTGCCGGACCGCAGGCGGCTCGGCCTTAGCGGCCTCAGTCGCCGGGGTTGGCAACGCCGGTGCCGTGGTGCAAGCCACGCCGAACATACACACCCCGACGATAAGACAAAGCGCCTGCACTCGCCAAAACCAGTATGACAGCGTGTTCGCGGGCTTTGCGCTCATGCGTCTTCCTAGACTAAGTCTATTTGCGTCCACAGTGCCAAGTAGTTATCAGTCGGACGATTTTCGCCGCAACCGGCTGTCGCCGCTATCCGCCGCGAGCCTGCGGAGTGCGGATTTCAGGCCCGGATCCGCTATGTGCTCGGCCAGTGCCCGGATCAACGCTGCGCTCGCAGCCGACAGCCGCCGCTTGGGCCCCTTTACATGCTTTTTTTCAGTATCGACACTTTCCCCAAGGGACGCAACGCGCACCCACAGCTCACCCAAACCGTTGAACACTGGTTCCTGCCGCAGCGCGGCAATCAGTCGCTCACGCTGCTCTCGGAGGCGGCTCGCCCACAAGGACGAGGCCGCCTGTACCAGCAGCCGGCCGGAGCGATAGCTAACCGGGCGCGTGTAAAGCGCCAGCGGGGCTGGCACCCGCCGGCCCCACGCCTGCTCGAGCTCCCGCGTCCGCTCCTGTTGGCGGCTTAACTTCTCGAACATTGCGGCCGAAAGATAGCTACGAAGGGTCTTCAGGTCAGTTGGCGACACGCTCGTGGGCCTGTTTCTTGCATTGTGTGAAATGGACGGGGCTACCGAGACCGACTATAAAAGTTAAGGGTATGAATATTATCTTAATTCCGGAAGGATTTCGTAAGCGCGGGATTGTTAGCCTCTCCCACCGCCACCTCGCCCTCATGGTGTTGGCCGGGCTCATCGTGCTGCC
>JBHIDJ010000087.1:0-12866 GCA_046760105.1 Acidiferrobacterales bacterium
GGTAACGATCACCGTTCCACCAGTAACTCGGACAGCTGGTGGAACAACATGCACACAATATGCATTCGTACAGTCCGTCGAGTCGGGCGCGTTCCTCTTTCGATTGCAAGCGTTCGCGATCGGGTGGAGGTGGCGTTTGCGTCTGTATCCAGGGCTTTATGGATGCATATTGCGCGTAGAATCGGCTTAAATCCGGAACCAGGTCTTTGACAACAGGCAGATGGGGTAGCGGATAAACACGTACATCGGCTTTGATTTCGTCGATCGGCTTCGTGCACGCGAGTGTGTTCGTGCCATCGATGTTCATCGCGCATGAACCACACACTCCTTCGCGACAGGACCGACGGAAGGTCAGCGTGGAATCCACCTCATTCTTGATCTTGATGAGGGCGTCGAGCACCATCGGTCCGCAGGCGCCGAGGTCGATTTCGTAAGTATCTAAGCGCGGGTTTTCGCCCGTATCGGGGTTCCAGCGGTAGACGTGAAATAGCCGGGGATGCTTCGCAGCTGTATCTGCGGGAAATGTCTTGCCCTGGCGAACTACGGAGTTCGCGGGAAGCTGAAATTCAGCCATGTCCGATTTCCTCTCGTGCCTTCAATGCTACAACACTTAACGTAATACCCGATCCGGTACTGTTCTCAATACACCCGTGCCTTGGGCGGAAACGTGTCGACCTCGTCGGTCAATGTATTCAGGTGAACCGGCCGATAGTCGAAACGCACGTGGCCCTCCTCGTCGAGCCACGCTAACGTGTGTTTGAGCCAATTCTCGTCATCACGCTCGGGGTGGTCCTCGCGCGCATGACCGCCCCGGCTTTCCGTACGGTTACAGGCAGAGTGCATGGTGACAAGCGCCTGCCGGAGGAGATTGTCCAGCTCCAGCGTCTCGTTGAGATCGGTATTCCAGATCATCGAACGATCGGACACCTTGATATCGGCCATCGACGCCCACACCTCGGCGAGCAGTTTGATCCCCTCATCGAGCACCTCTGCCGTGCGGAATACAGCAGCGTTAGTCTGCATGATCTTCTGCATGTTTAGCCTTATCGCCGCCGTTGGCGTCGAGCCGTTCGCGTGGCGGAAGCGATCCAAGTGCTGGAGTGCCCGATCGTTAGCGTCCGCCGCCAACGGTTTATGCAGCGTACCCGGCTTGATCAGCTCGGCGCAACGCCTGGCGGCAGCGCGGCCGAACACAATGATGTCGAGCAACGAATTCGACCCCAGACGATTGGCGCCGTGAACCGAAACACAAGCACACTCCCCGATAGCCATCAGCCCAGGCATGACATGGTCAAGATTGTCGTCTTTTACGGCCACGGCCTCGCCGTGATAGTTCGTCGGAATCCCGCCCATGTTGTAGTGGACGGTAGGAAGTACCGGAATCGGTTCTTTCGTCACATCAACACCGGCAAAGATCTTGGCGCTCTCCGAAATACCGGGGAGGCGTTCTCTTAGGACTTCAGTGCCAAGGTGCTCCAGATGCAGGTGAATATGGTCAGCATTCGCGCCCACGCCGCGGCCTTCACGAATCTCTATCGTCATGGAACGGCTGACGACGTCACGCGAAGCGAGATCTCTTGCGTTGGGCGCATAACGCTCCATAAAACGCTCGCCTTCGGAATTGGTGAGATAACCGCCTTCACCCCGGGAGCCTTCTGTAATCAGCGTACCCGCGCCGTAGATGCCGGTCGGATGGAATTGCACAAACTCCATATCCTGCAACGGTAGACCCGCGCGCAATACCATCGCGTTGCCATCCCCAGTACAAGTGTGGGCCGAGGTACAGGAGAGGTACGCACGACCGTAGCCACCGGTTGCCAACACCGTCATATGGGCGCGAAAGCGGTGGATGCTTCCGTCCTCCAGGTTCCAGGCGAGGAGACCGCGGCATACGCCTTTATCATCCATCATGAGATCGAGCGCGAAGTATTCGATGAAAAACTCCGCGTCATGCTTCAGACTTTGTTGGTAGAGCGTATGCAGGATGGCATGCCCGGTGCGGTCGGCGGCCGCACAGGTGCGGTACGCCTGGCGTTCACCGTAGTGGGTGGTCATGCCGCCGAACGGGCGTTGGTAGATCTTGCCGTCCTCGGTGCGTGAAAACGGAACACCATAATGCTCGAGTTCGATCACTGCCGGTACCGCTTCGCGGCACATGTACTCGATCGCGTCCTGATCGCCGAGCCAGTCTGAACCCTTGACAGTGTCATACATGTGCCAACGCCAGTCATCATCGCCCATGTTGCCGAGCGAGGCACTCATACCACCCTGCGCCGCGACGGTGTGACTGCGGGTCGGGAATACCTTGGTAATGCACGCGGTGGAAAGACCTTTCTCTGCCATGCCGAAGGTGGCGCGCAATCCGGCGCCGCCGGCGCCGACCACCACAACATCATACGTGTGATCGATTACATCGTACGCAGCGGGCATTAGTCGTTAACCTCCAAACGCAACGCGCAGCACCGCAACAATCGAGGCAAACGCCAACGCAACGGCGGCGAACTTCATTATGATGAGACTTGTGACTTTAAGCCACTCGCCATGAACATAGTCTTCAATGATCACCTGTAGGCCGAGCTGTGCATGATGAAAGACGGCAACGATGAAAAGCAACAACAACACCGTCACCACCGGCGAACGGATCCATTCGACAACGGTGCCATGCTCCGCGGTGGCTAGTGCGACAATAAACGCGACAAACCAAAGCGAAAGTGGTACAAGCGCCACGGCCGTAAGACGTTGCATCCACCAGTGATGCGTTCCCTCTTTCGCCGAGCCGAGTCCGCGCACGTGGGCGAGCGGTGTGCGCAGACTCACAGTATGCCCCCACGGACACCATAAGCGGCCAACCAGCCCACCAATGTCAGCAGTATGGAAACGATGATTACGGCCTTCCCGGACGCGTATGTAGTCTTTAGTTCAAATCCGAGGCCAACATCCCAGAAAAGATGACGGATACCGTTACAAAGATGATAGAAAAGTGAAAACGACCAGAAGAGCAGAATGGTTCGCCCGAACCACGAACCGAAGAACATCTGTGCGGTGGCATATGTTTTCGGTCCTGCGGCCACAGCGACTAGCCAGTACACCAGCGCCAAGGCTCCCACGGCAAGCAGGCCACCGGTCGCTCGATGCGTAAAGGATAGTACTGAAGTCAGTTGCAGTCGGTATACCTGGAGGTGCGGTGATAGCGGTCGCTCGTGTCTTGTCATCCTGTTTTTCTCGTCTCGCACTCAACCGATAGATGCAATCATACCGCAACACTTGTCATTGGGCAGTCCCGCCTTCGCACTCGCGTCCCTGTTAGCGTACGATCGATGCGTTTTATATAGTTCTACTTTACCCTGGATGAGGGCAAACCCTTAAAATCTTGTGTTTATGGTCCGCGCCGGCCAACCCCAATATCTGTCACAGTCTCTTGGATTGGTCAACGTATCTTTAGTGCTCAACTCTGTACAGCGACTGAAAGAAGGCAATCATGTTCAACGCTGCGCGTTCGCCGTCTTTCTGTCGGATTCGATCTGTGCCTGGACCACGGTTATTGCGCTCATGTTCACAAGTCCGCGAACGGTGATCGACTGCGTGACCACATGTGCCGGCTGCGCCACGCCAAGCAGCATCGGACCAACCGAAACGCCGCCACCCAGCATCCGCAGAAGACCGTAGGCGATGTGGGCGGCGTCGATGTTGGGTGCAACCAACAGGTTTGCTTCACCTTTGAGTTTCGAGTCGGGAAAGGCGTGCTCACGGATCTCCGCCGATAACGCCGCCTCCGCGTGCATTTCGCCCTCCACCTCGAGCTCCGGTGCACGTCCATGCAGGATCGCTACCGCCTCCCGCATCTTGCGTGCGGATTCTGTGTCAAACGAACCGAAGTTCGAGTGCGACAAGAGCGCCGCTTTCGGCTTTATGCCAAAACGGCGTATCTGTTCGGCCGAGAGCATCGTCATTTCCGCAATATCTTCAGGCGTTGGATCCGGTGTCGCGTGCGTGTCGCACAGGAAGTAGCTGCCCTTGGGAAGAATAAGTGCGACCAGCGTCGATACGTCACAAATACCCTCGCGTTTGCCGATAACGTCGAGCACATGGGACAAATGATGGCGGAATGGCCCTACCGTCCCGCACAGCATGGCGTCAGCATCACCACGATAAACCATTAGCGCTGCAATTACCGTGTTCTGAGTACGCACCACGGTGCGGGCCTCATCCGGCGACACCCCCTTGCGCCCCATGATCTGATGATAGTTGGACCAGTAGTCACGAAACCGCGGATCGGACAACGGGTTGACGAGCCCGAAGTCTTCACCGACGCGCAAGCGTAGCCCCAGTTTCTTTAGCCGATACTCTACGACCTCAGGCCGGCCTACCAGGATCGGCTCGGCGATACCTTCATCGATCACTTGCTGCACCGCCTGCAACACGCGTTCGTCTTCACCTTCGGCGTAGGCCAAACGACACGGTTCTTCTTTGGCTCGTGCAAAAATGGGCTCCATCAGGCCACTTGAGCGAAAGACAAACTGGCTGAGGCGTTGGCGATAGGCCCGGAAGTCTGTGATGGGACGCGTAGCAACGCCGCTGTCGACCGCCGCCTTGGCTACCGTGGGGGCGACCTGGGTAATAAGACGCGGATCAAAGGGCTTCGGTATCAAGTAGTCAGCACCAAACGTGACCTGCTCCGCGCCATAGGCCCTTTTAACCACGTCCGACGGTGCAGCCATTGCCAAATCAGCCAGCGCCTGCACACAGGCAAGCTTCATTTCTTCATTGATCGTGGTGGCACCGACATCCAATGCGCCGCGGAAAATAAACGGGAAACACAAAACATTATTCACCTGATTCGGGTAATCGGAGCGCCCGGTTGCGACGATCGCGTCGGGGCGCGCATTCTTGGCGTCCTCCGGCATGATCTCGGGCACCGGGTTGGCCAGTGCGAGTATCAAGGGCCTATCCGCCATACGCTTGACCATGCTCGGTTTGAGAACGCCAGGGGCCGATAGCCCAAGAAAGATATCGGCACCGTCTATCACGTCATCGAGCGAGCGGGCATTCGTGTCCCGCGCATAGCGTGCCTTGTAGGGATCCATCTCTTGGACGCGTCCCTTATAGACCACGCCGGCGATATCGGTCACAGTGATATTCTCGTGCCGCAAACCCATACTCATCAGCAGGTCCAAGCATGCAAGCGAAGCGGCACCGGCCCCCGAAGCCACCAGCTTGACCTTATCGATCTGCTTGCCTGCTACCCGCAGTCCGTTGCGGATCGCGGCACCCACGATGATGGCCGTGCCGTGCTGATCATCGTGAAACACGGGAATGTTCATGCGTTCCCGTAGCGCTTGCTCAATCTCGAAACACTCTGGGGCCTTGATGTCTTCCAAGTTGATACCACCAAAGGTTGGCTCGAGACTCGCTACGACGTCGACAAAGCTCTTCGGATCGTATTCGTTGACCTCGATATCAAAGACGTCGATACCCGAGAACTTCTTAAACAAAACCGCCTTGCCTTCCATCACCGGTTTGGCCGCAAGGGCGCCGATGGCGCCAAGCCCCAGTACGGCGGTACCGTTGCTGATCACCGCCACCAGGTTGCCACGTGCACTAATGCTCGACGCCTGTGTCGGATCTCGGGCGATTGCGGTGCACGCGGCGGCCACGCCGGGTGAATACGCCAGCGCCAGGTCCCGCTGCGTGGCCATAGGCTTGGTCGCGATGATTGCCAGTTTCCCAGCTGGGTCACAACGATGGTATTCAAGTGCAGCTTCGTCTAGTTCTTCTGACATAAATGCCTCCACTTACGAGAGAGGTCGTTGTCGCGGCTCAGCAAAAACTGCGTATTAGTGCACGCGTGGGTTTTTGTGAACAAGTCGTCCTTGCCGCCACAAGCAGGAAGCCCGCGCAGCAGACACCACAGATCCGCACAGTGCTTGGGATAGTGATGTGGACTCGGTTTTTTCTAGGCCGCGTTCCTATCTTCAGGCTTGACCAGCAGCTGGCGTATCACGAACTGCAGGATCCCGCCATTCTTGTAATATTCAACCTCATCCATGGTGTCGATGCAGCACAGTGTCTTAATGGTATCCTGCGACCCGTTGCTGCGGGTAATCCGACAGTCGAGTTCGATACGCGGGCTGATTCCATTCTCGAGGCCGACGATGTCATAGATTTCACTCCCATCCAGGCTGAGGCTCTTGCGGTTTGCGTCTTGCAAAAACTGCAATGGCAGAATGCCCATGCCGACTAGGTTGGACCGATGAATGCGTTCAAAGCTTTCGGCGATAGCGGCACGCACGCCAAGCAATCGCGGGCCCTTAGCGGCCCAGTCGCGCGATGATCCCGTGCCGTACTGTTTGCCCGCAATGACAATCAGAGGGATGCGCTCCTGTTGGTATTTCATCGCCGCTTCATAGACCGACATCTGTTCACCGTCCGGCATATGGCGCGTGATACCCCCGGAGGTGCCCGGCAGCATTTCATTGCGCAGCCGAATATTGGCAAAGGTCCCGCGCATCATTACCTCGTGACTGCCTCGGCGCGCGCCGTACGAGTTGAATTCCGCTGGCGAGACCTTGTTGGCAATCAGGTACTGGCCTGCAGGACTATCGGCCTTGAACGTACCGGCAGGGGAAATGTGATCTGTCGTCACGCTGTCACCGACGATGACGAGTGTACGGGCGCCAACGATGTCATGTACTGCGCTTGGCTGTGTCGACATTCCCGCGAAGTACGGAGGATTCTGGACATAGGTGCTGCTTTCTTTCCACTCATAGGTAAGACTGGATGGTGTTCGTATCGCCTGCCATTCCTCGCCGCCTTCAAATACACGGGCATAGCGTTTACGAAACATGTCCGGTGTCAAAGACTGTCTGATAACGCTTTGTATCTCGTGATTCGTTGGCCACAAATCCTTGAGATACACGGGCTTACCGTCATTGTCTATGCCTATTGGGTCCTTGTATAGATCGACTCGCATCGACCCGGCAAGCGCATAGGCGACAACGAGTGGGGGTGAGGCGAGATAACTTGCCTTCACGTTGGGATGAATGCGACCTTCGAAATTTCGGTTACCCGAGAGCACGGCACACACCGCGAGGTCATTGCCTTCGATTGCCGCCGTAATGTCCTTATCAAGCGGACCCGAGTTCCCGATGCACGTTGTGCACCCATAGCCGACTAGATTGAATCCCAGCTCATCAAGCGGGTGCTGGAGTCCTGCCGTCTCCAAGTAGTCAGTGACGACCTGAGACCCGGGCGCAAACGAGGTCTTTACCCACGGTCTCGTCTTTAGACCCTTGCGCACGGCATTGCGCGCAATCAGACCGGCGGCGACCAGCACAGAGGGATTAGAGGTATTAGTGCAACTGGTGATGGCGGCAATCACGACATCGCCATCTGAAAGTTGATACTCCTTACCGGAGACCGGCATATCACGCTTTTCGTGCTTTTGACCGAAGACATCACTCAGTGCCTTAGCAAACGCGCCGGACGCCTGGGACAATAGTACCCGGTCTTGCGGCCGCGACGGCCCGGCCAGGCTCGGTTCAACGGTAGAAAGATCCAATTCCAGCGTATCCGTAAACACTGGATCTGCCGTGTCGGCGTCGCGCCACATGCCTTGCGCCTTGGCATAGGCGGCAACCAATGCAACGCGCTCCGGATCACGACTGGTAAATTCAAGATAACGCAGGGTTTCCTGGTCGATGGGGAAAAGACCGCAAGTCGCCCCATACTCGGGCGACATGTTGCCAATGGTTGCCCGGTCAGCGAGTGTCAGGTGTTCCAATCCAGGGCCAAAAAACTCAACGAACTTGCCGACCACACCCTTGGCGCGCAACATCTGTGTAACCGTCAACACGAGATCCGTTGCCGTCGTACCCTCTTTCAACGCGCCCGTCATCCGAAAACCGACGACCTCGGGAATCAGCATGGAGATGGGTTGCCCCAGCATCGCCGCCTCGGCCTCGATCCCACCGACCCCCCAACCCAGCACTGATAGCCCGTTGACCATGGTGGTATGGCTGTCCGCGCCAACCACTGTGTCCGGATAGGCAATCGTTTCGCCGCCATCGTGGCTAGTCCACACCACCTGTGCGAGGTACTCGAGATTCACCTGGTGGCAAATGCCTGTGCCCGGTGGGACAACGCGGAAGTTCTCGAACGCACTCTGTCCCCACCGCAGAAACTCATAGCGCTCGACATTACGCTCAAACTCCCTTTTGACGTTTTGATCGAAGGCGTTGCGGCTGCCCGCATAATCCACCATTACCGAGTGGTCAATGACGAGATCGACTGCGGAGAGCGGATTGATCTTCTCCGGGTCACCGCCCATGGCAACCATCGCGTCGCGCATGGCCGCGAGGTCGACTACACCGGGCACGCCGGTGAAGTCCTGCAACAACACGCGCGTAGGCCGATAAGCGATCTCCCGAGTTGAGCGTCGTTCATCGATCCACGCGACCAGGGCTTTGATATCGTCAACCGTTACCGAGCGGCCGTCCTCATTGCGCAGCAGGTTCTCGAGGAGCACCTTGAGGGAAAATGGAAGCCGCGATATGTCACCAAGCCCGGCCTCCTGCACCGCCGGCAGACTGTAATAGGTATAGCGTTTATCCCCGACAACCAATTCACGACATACTTTTAGCGAATCTCGGCGGTTTTCCCCCATGCTGTTCTCCTTCGAACATACTATCGTGATCGCAGCGATCCCCTGACGAGGCCACGGCCTTCACAGGTCACACACCATTTCTAAATCATTCCGTCGATATTGGCAATGGTTAGTAGTGATCAGCGGCCGATGGTTAGTGGCACTGATCACTGGCCACTCTAATCCTGAGCCTGCCTTGGATGGGGAAACTCAAAATGCCCTCGCGTCTGCGCAATTCGCGCACGTAAAGCTTGGCAGCTCGATAACCCAGTCGAAACGACCGCCGCAGGTATTTCACCTGGCTCAGTTGGCCACCTTTTAAGGCGTGCTGAAATCCCGCACAGAAGCGATCTTCCCTGATGCGTGGAGGTATTCTTATACCCACGTCTTGCGGCCGTGGGTATTCACAGTCCATCGCATTCCCCTCATGAGACTCGGCACCTTATGTTGTTCTTTTAGCAAAAATTCCAATCCGCTGCAGGCCTCACAGTCGACTTGGAAGCGAACAATGCTTCGCGGCGACGACATAGCTCTACCAGCCCCCGTTCAGGCCATGCGTAATCAAAAAACAAGCTTATCTTTGCTTTATAGACAATTAGACGCTAAAGTTGAACTAGATACATAGCTTGATGGCCCAGCGCGGCGCAGCAGCGGAAACCTCTGGAAATTAGGCCTCACCGCAATTTTTGCTCCTGCCCGACCCCCCCACCGCGGCTCTAGTGGAAAGCGCCGAAAGCTATATCGCCAACCATATAGCACGAGGACGACGCTATGAATATCAGAATGCTTTTGGGTGTTTCTTTACTCTCGCTTGCCACCGGCGTTTGGGGCGCGGGGCAAACAGAGCTTCAAACCGACGAAGAGAAATTCAGCTACGCTATTGGCTTCCAGATCGCTCAGAGTCTGAAACGGCAGGGCCTGGAGGTAGAACAGGGGTCCTTGATCCAAGCCATCCAAGACGTGCTGAGCGATACGCCGCTGCGGCTATCGATGACCGAGATGCAGGCTGCCGTCGAGAGCTACCGGCAAAAACAAATGCAGCAACGCATGGCGGTTGCAACTAAAAACGAAGAGGCAGGACAGGCATACATGGCCGCGAACAAGGAAAAGAAAGGCGTCACCCAGCTGGAGAGCGGGCTGCAATACAAGGTGATCAAGAAAGGAGAGGGTACCAAGCCGAAGGTGGACGACACGGTGGAGGTGCATTACCGTGGAAGCCTAATAAGCGGTGAGGAGTTCGACAGTTCCTACGCACGCGGTGAAACGGCAACCTTTGCGCTCAATGGTGTCATTCCAGGTTGGCAGGAAGCCTTGCAGCTCATGTCAGAAGGCGCCAAATGGCAAGTCATTATTCCGCCCACCCTTGCTTACGGCGCTGAGGGCGCAGGCGATCGCATCGGTCCGAACGAGACCTTGGTCTTCGAAATCGAACTGATCAGCGTGAAAAACTAGGTCTGAGTGCTAAGCATGGATCAGTCACGCCGTTGAGGCCTCGGCCACACTTAAATCAGCGTACATCTTTTAGGAGTCCTGCGCTTGACTGTTCTCCTTCGAGCGTCGGTCAAGCCAAGCTTCCAGTCCCTGGGCGTTGAGTTCCACGTCCATAGCGAGTAACCGTTCACGCTCTGGCGTCGAAAGCGTGCAACCGTGTTCCGTCAAACCTAGAAGCAATTGATCGCGCATGCGTTGCCGGATTCGCGCACCTCGTTCCTCGCCGTCCGCAGCAGCACGCGCGCCTATGTCGGCAAAGGCTTGTATGCTATGACGAAGCTGATCCGCGAGCAACGGTACGTTCTCGACACAGCCGAAATGCGTGATGTACATCCGCTGCGGGTCATACTTGAGTAGTCGCGCAAGCGTACGGAACCAGGCGTCCGGGTCGAATTGAGGCGGTGTGGTGGTGGCGAAGATAAACGCGCCCTTGTCAGTGTCGAACTCGCGGTAGGAGATGCCGAACGTGTCGCCACAGAAAAATCCGCGGCTTTGTCTATCGTGAATGCAGAAGTGGTGGCGTGCATGTCCCGGACTGTCGATGAATTCTAACGATCGCCCGTTTAGGTCCAGTGCAAAGCCGTCAGGCGCCTCGACCAGGCGTTCGCTGGGTACGGGAACCACTTCGCCAAAGCGCTTGTGGAAACCTTCTTCACCGTAAACCGCGCTCGTGCCCGCGATGAGACGATCGGGGTCAATGAGATGCCGTGCTGCCCGCGGGTGAGCAACGAGTCGCGCGTCCGGTAATTGTCGCATCAACTCACCGGCACCGCCCGCATGGTCCAGGTGTGCGTGGGTGGGGATCACATAGTCAACGTTCGCCCGTGGGATACCATAATAATCCAGCGCACCAAGAAACCGTGGCACGGAGTGATACGTGCCGGTGTCGATAAACGCAACCCGATCCCCTGCTCGCACAAGATATACGGCGCATAGGCGTTTGCGTCCGTAACCGGTGTCCACACACACGATGTCATGGTCCAGTTCTGTACAATAATCCAAGCGCATATCTTACTCTGCTTGCCTCCACCGAGTTCGTGTCCACAACTCCCACATAGTATCAAACGGCGTGAGCGCAAGTACTAAACCGTCCTAACGTCCGCCTGCAACAACCCTATCACTGGGGACTGGCAAGCCGGCGCGATCACATGTCATAGTTAGCATTCTCTCAGTCAGCTCAATGATAAGGAGTATGCATATGAAACCACCGGTACGAGTTGCGATCACCGGTGCCGCTGGACAGATCGGCTATGCCCTCGTGATCCGCGTCGCGGCCGGGGGAATGTTGGGGCACGAGCAACCGGTTATTTTGCAGCTTCTGGAGATAACTCCCGCCTTGGGTGCGCTCAAAGGTGTGGTGATGGAACTGCGCGACTGTGCGTTCCCGCTTCTGGAAGACATCGTCACCACCGACCAAGCCGAGGTTGCTTTCCGTGACGCCGACATAGCGTTGCTCGTCGGCGCCATGCCACGTGGTCCGGGTATGGAACGTGGTGACCTACTACAGGCAAACGCGACCATCTTCTCCGCACAGGGCCAGGCGCTCAACGAACACGCCAATCGCGACGTAAAGGCGCTAGTGGTTGGCAACCCGGCGAACACGAACGCGTTGATCGCCATGCGCAACGCGCCGGACTTAAGACCCGAGCAATTTGCCGCGATGACGCGGCTGGACCACAATCGAGCGGTTTGGCAACTAGCCGAGAAGACTGAGGCACGGGTGTCCGATGTCAAGAAGATGGCCATCTGGGGTAATCATTCTGCTACCCAATATCCGGATCTTCGGCACGCGACGGTGCGCGGGCAGCCGGCGCCGGAATTGGTTGACGATGATTGGGTGCGTAACGACTTCATACCCACCGTACAACAGCGGGGTGCTATGATCATCAAGGCACGCGGCCAATCGAGTGCGGCGTCTGCCGCCAATGGCGTCATCGGTCACATGCGCGACTGGGTTAACGGCACACCGAGTGACGATTGGGTCAGCATGGCAATACCGTCAGACGGTAGCTATGGCGTCAGCGAGGGTCTGATATATTCATTTCCCGTCACCGTAGGTGATGGTCAGTACCAGATCGTACAGGACTTGGATATCGACGACTTCAGTCGAGAGCGGATGATGATTACTGAGCGCGAACTGCTGGACGAACGGGACGCCGTGCGGCAATTGCTATAAACTGCCAGTCGCACCACCACTATGGGTTGCGACTGACTAGGAGGCGAAACGATGGACTGGGCAAAACAAACCCAGGAGATGATGAAGTCGTGGACCGAAACCCAGGCGAACATGTGGGACAGCTGGCTCAACAGCTTGGGCGGAGACGGAAAGTCTAAGGAAACGGATGCCTGGCAGAAGACCATCGAGACCTGGCAAAAATCGGTCAACGACACGTTAGCGGCGCAGTTGAAGCTGATGCAGATGTGGGTCGATAACCTCAACAGCGCCAAGGGAAACCTGGACCAGGTAACAGAATGGGTGAATCAGGCCGAAGAAATGACCCGGCGCATGAATGACGCACAGAAGGAGCTGTGGGACAACTGCTTCAAAACCCTTAAGAAGGCTGATCTAGGAACGACGCCAGCCTCCTGGGAGCAAGAGGGCCAAAAGATATTTCAGGCGTGGCAGGAGTCGGCCCGCCAGGCCATGGACACCCAGGCCAAATGGGCTTCGAAGTGGATGAAAAAATAGCTCGGCGCCAACGCTTTGGGAATGGTAACAGTTCACGTCACCGGC
>JBHIDJ010000088.1:0-12751 GCA_046760105.1 Acidiferrobacterales bacterium
AATGGACGCAGTAAATGAATAAAACTCGAGAATTCACTACCGCAGAATGGCAAGAGTATGACCGGCGTTATCACCTTCACCCATTCACCGATTTCAAGCAGTTAAACAAAAAGGGCAGCCGCATTATTACCCACGCGGAGGGCGTGTACCTGTGGGATTCGGATGGTAACCGCATCCTCGACGGCATGGCCGGACTGTGGTGTGTAAATGTCGGCTACGGGCGTAAGGAATTAGCAGAGGCCGCCTATCGGCAGATGCTAGAGTTGCCGTACTACAATACCTTTTTCCAGACTGCCCACCCTCCCGCGATCGAATTATCCCGGCTCCTAGCCGAGGTCACGCCGGCCGGGCTGAATCACGTCTTTTATGCCAACTCCGGGTCCGAAGCGAACGACACCGTGATCCGTATGGTGCGTCGTTACTGGGACGTCAAGGGCAAGCCCGCCAAGAAGATTATTATCAGTCGCAAGGAGGCCTATCATGGCAGCACGGTTGCGGGTGCGAGCCTCGGCGGCATGGTGCATATGCACAAGCAGGGCGACCTGCCCATTCCTAATATCGTGCATATCGAGGCACCGTATTGGTATGTAAACGGCGGCAACCTGTCACCAGCCGAGTACGGTATACATGCGGCAAAGGCGTTGGAGACCAAGATCAATGAGCTGGGGGTCGATCGCGTTGCCGCTTTCATCGGTGAACCCATCCAAGGTGCGGGCGGTGTGATTATCCCGCCCGATACCTACTGGCCGGGGGTTCAGCGCATCTGCGCGCAGTATGGCATTTTACTGGTGGTGGATGAGGTGATTTGCGGCTTCGGGCGCCTCGGGAAGTGGTTCGGCAGTAATTACTATGACCTCAAGCCGGACTTGATGCCCATCGCAAAAGGACTGTCAGCGGGTTATCTGCCCATCGGTGCCGTCATGGTCGGTGACCGGGTCGCACACCAGCTCATCGATGAGGGCGGAGAGTTTCAGCATGGGTTTACCTATTCGGGTCACCCCGCGGCTTGTGCCGTGGCCGCCGCCAACATCAGGATCTTGCAGGACGAAAAGATCATTCAGCAGGTGGAACGTGAAACCGGCCCCTACTTGCAAGCACGCTGGCATGAACTCGCTGATCACCCCTTAGTTGGCGAGGCGCGCAGTGTAGGACTCGTTGCCGCGATCGAGTTGGTCAAAGACCGCGAAAATAAAGAATTCTTCGAGCCGGTGGGCAAGGTAGGCACATTGTGTCGCGATTTGTGCTTCGCCAACGGGCTCGTTATGCGAGCCGTGCGCGATACCATGATCATCTCACCGCCGTTGATCATAGCGAAAGAACAGATCGATGAGCTGATCTCGATCGCAAAAAGATGTCTGGACTTGACGGCGAAACAATTAGGCACGCTGTAGCAGCGGGCTTCCAGCTGCCGATCGCTGGTCAACACTAAGAACGTACCGTGAAGCGCTACGACGCCATCGTGATCGGTGCCGGACATAACGGCTTGGTGACGGCCTGTTACCTGGCGCGTGCGGGTTTGCGCACCATCGTACTCGAGCGAAATCCCTACATCGGTGGCGCCGCCGTCAGTCGCGAGCTTTACCCGGGTTTTACCTATTCCAACTGCTCCTACGTGTGTAGTCTCCTGCGTCCCGAAATCTTCCGTACATTGGAGCTACCACGATTCGGTCTGCAGGTGATTCCCTACGGGGGCAGTGTCACCATGATGCGTAATGGCGATTATCTCGCCAGCTATCACGACTATGACGCGAACCGTCGTGAGATTGCGCGGCACTCAAGACGCGATGCGGAAGCCTACGACCGCTTCAGGAACGAAATGATGCGTCAATGTCGTTTCATAAAACCGATATTAATGAGAACCCCACCCGATCCGAGTTCGCTCAGGTGGCGCGATCTCAAGGGTCTTTGGGATCTCGGGCGTGCTTTTTGGGATCTGGGCGAAACGCGCATGTATGACACCATCCGCTTCTACACGATGAGCTGCGGCGATTTTCTGGACCAGTACTTCGAATCGGAGGTCATCAAGGCCGCGCTTGCCGGCAGCTCAATTATCGGTACTGCGCTCGGCCCCTATTCGCCCGGTTCGGCTTATGTCATGTTGCATCACTACATGGGTGAGGTAGATGGGCATATCAGTGCGTGGGGTTTTGCCCGCGGCGGTATGGGCGCGATCACCCAAGCGCTGGCGACGGCATTGAAAGCGCACGGTGGCGAGATTCGTCTGGAAGCTGACGTGCGCCATGTCATCGTCAAGGGCGGCAAAGTCAGGGGTGTAGCCCTGGCCAGCGGGGACGAAATCCACAGTGAACTGGTGGCGTCGAATCTCGACGTTAAACGTACGTTCCTCGACATTATGAGCGAGAGGGATCTTCCCGCCGACTTTGTCCAGCAAGTGCGCAAGTTTAAGATTCGTGGCTCCTCCGGCAAGCTCAATATCGCGCTCGACGGTTTACCTGACTTCCCCTCGATCCCAAAGGATTGTCCGGCCCGAACGGGGGACATGCATATCACCGATTCCATGGAACGACTGGAGCGTGCTTATGACGACTGGAAGAACGGGTCTTGGTCGAAGGATCCGTACGTCGACATGCTGATTCCCACCCAGATAGACCCGACCATGGCCGCGCCCGGCAAACACGTGATGACCGTATTCGTCCAGTATGCACCACCCAAGCTGGCGAGTGGGGATTGGGATGACGCGAGTCGCGAGGCGTTCGGTCAAACTGTCATTGACGCAATCGCCGAGTACAGCCCGAACTTCAAGGATCTCATCTTGCACGTAGAGGTGCGTACACCCAGGGAGCTCGAGGACGAAGTCGGGCTCACCGAAGGCAACATATTCCAGGGTGAGTTGACCCTGGATCAGCTGCTGTTCAACCGACCGATTCCCGGTTATGCGCAGTATCGCAGCCCAGTGAAAGGAATGTATATGTGCGGTTCAAGTACGCACCCGGGTGGAGGTGTCATGGGCGCGCCCGGCGCGAACGCCGCGCGCGAAATACTGCGCGATCTTGGCTACCGGCGCGCGGCGTAATGAGCAAGGCATACGATGCGATCATCATCGGCGGCGGTCACAACGGCCTGGTGTGTGCCGCCTACCTCGCGCGTGCCGGCAAGCGTGTACTCATCTTGGAAGCGGCGGATCGCGTCGGCGGGGCGGCGATCACGCGCGAAATCATCCCCGGATTCAAGGTATCGGCCTGCGCCCACCTTCTCTACTTGCTTCATCCCAAGGTGTTGGCGGATCTGCGTTTGCAAGACCACGGCCTCAAGCTATCCGCGAGCGAAATGCCAACAATCGCACTTGCTGAAGACGGACGACATCTGACGTTGTCGACGGACAGTACGGTAACGGCCGCCTCGCTGTCCGCGCATTCGGCCGCCGATGCGGCGGCACTTCCCGCGTTTCAAGCACAGATGCGTCGCTTCGCCGGGATTGTTCAGCGGGTGTTGGCCGAGACGCCGCCGCGCCTCGGTACGCGCAACCGGTCAGATCTTGTGGCGTTAGTAAAGCTCGCCTGGTCGATTCGCCGGTTGGGCCGCCAGGATATGCGGGAGTTTTTGCGCATCGCGGGCATGAACGTCGCGGATGTGCTGGAAGAGCACTTCGAAACCGATCTTCTGTGCGGTGCTTATGCGTTCGACGCCGTGCTCGGTACGCGCCTGGGACCACGTTCGCCGAACAGCATGCTGACGCGGCTTTACCGCTTGGCCGGCGGGTTAAGAAACGGGGGTGGCGCATTGGCCCATCCCGAGGGCGGCATGGGTGCCTTGAGCGAGGCGCTGGCCGCTAGTGCGAAACGTGCGGGTGCCTCGATTAGTACCGGAACGCGCGTTAAGCGGATCCTGGTCGAGTCGGACCGGGCGGCCGGTGTGGTATTGGACTCAGGCGAGGAGTTTGCAGCAAACCTAGTGGTCTCCAACGCGGACCCAAAGCGCACATTTCTTTCTCTGTTGGGTACCGAGTATCTCGACACCGGTTTCGTTCGCCGGATCCGGGATATCCCCACACGTGGAACGGCAGCGAAACTGCACCTGGCGTTGGATGGCTTGCCATCGTTTTCAGACGTCGATCGCGCCCAGCTGGGAGGGCGGTTAGTGATTGCACCGAGTGTCGATTACGTCGAGCGCGCCTTCAATCACGCGAAATATGGCGAGTACTCAGAGGCACCGGCGATCGAGATCACCATTCCCTCGTTGCACGATTCCACGTTAGCGCCGGTGGGTAAACACGTACTCTCAGCCATAGTTCAGTACGCCCCCGCTGAACTTAAAGCAGGTTGGGACCAAGCGCGTGAGCCTTTCGCGGACAATGTTATTGATACCCTGATTCGCTACACACCCGACTTGAAAGACAAGATCATCAGCCGCGAACTTCTGACACCACTCGATCTGGAACGCGAATTCGGTATGACGGGCGGTCACTGGCACCACGGCGAGTTGGGGCTCGAACGTTTTTTGATGCTGCGGCCGGTTCCGGGTGCCGCACAGTACGCGACACCATTGCCGGGGCTCTATCTTTGTGGCTCAGGCTGTCATCCCGGCGGCGGTGTAATGGGAGCAGCCGGCATGAATGCGGCGCGAGAGGTTTTGGCGGGGCGAGCGGCGGCATGAGTCATTGCGATTACCGAGCGCCGGTTATTCCGACGCCGTTCCACTCGCGGACGACCGCGGCATGCCGCACCAACGACTGGGCACGTTGGGCCGGCTACACGACGGTGAACGTTTACACCGAAGTCGAATTGGAATACGCCGCCATCCGCAACCAAACAAGCGTGTTCGACCTCTCGCCGATGGTTAAGTACCGCATCGCCGGTCCTGATGCAACGCGCTATCTTAACCATCTGATGACACGCAACCTGAACAGGCTTGCTCCCGGTCGCGTGGCCTACGTCGTGTGGTGTAACGACGACGGTAAGGTGCTGGACGACGGAACGCTGTTTCGGTTCGACGAGAATGAATTTCGACTTTGTGTGCAGGACCGTCATCTGCCGTGGCTGCTGGACGCGGCTATCGGGTATAACGTCGAGATCCAAGACGTGTCGCAAGATATCGCTGCGCTGGCGTTGCAGGGCCCGACGTCGTGCGCGGTGTTGAAGCGCTTCGGCCTACGCGGTATCGAAACACTCAGACCCTTTTATATCGCCGAGTTTCCCTACCGAGAGCAGACACTGACCGTGTCCCGGACGGGTTTTACGGGTGATCTCGGTTATGAGCTATGGATCGATCCAGCCCAGGCGGAACTGCTCTGGGACGACTTGATGATAGCCGGGCGAGACCACGGCATCACCTCGATCGGTTCTCGGGCACTCGACCTCGTACGCATCGAGGCGGGCTTTATCCTGCCGCACGCCGATTTCATGCCGGCAGAGTATGCGTTTCGCCACACACGCGGCCGTTCGCCTTTCGAGTTGGAATTGGGCTGGCAGGTGGATTTCGAGAAGGGTCACTTCAACGGTCGACGTGCGCTGCTTAACGAGCAACGTTTGGGCTCACGCTATCAACTGGTCGGACTCGATATCGAGGGTAACAAGCCCGCGCAAGACGCACTCGTTTACTACGCCAAGCGCAGACGCATTGGTCATGTGACATCGGCAATGTGGTCACCGATATGCAAACGCAATATCGCCCTCGCCACGCTTGAGGCAGGCCGGAGTTTGATGTGGGATAAGCTGTGGGTCGATATTTATGTAAAGAAAGAGCTCAAGTGGGAAAGGATTATGGCGCGGTGCCGAGTTGTAGACAGGCCGTTCTACAAGCCAGCTCGCCGAACGGCTACTCCTGCGCCCGACTACTAAGTACACATACATCGGGCCACATGTATCACCCATCGATTTACGACGACAGCCAGCCGGTTCCAAGTTACTGGGAAGCTACCGCTTCGCGACAGGGCGATGCTTATCATCCGCTTTCGAGCGATCAAACCTGTGACGTCGCTATCATTGGCGGAGGATATACAGGTCTATCCGCGGCGCTGCATCTAGCCCGAGATCACAATATCGATGCCCGCGTTTTGGAGGCCGGACATATCGGCTGGGGTGCCTCCGGTCGCAATGGCGGATTCTGTTGTCTTCCGGCAAGCAGATTGTCGATTCAACAGATGATCGATCGCTATGGTCTGGATGAAACCAAACGCTTTTACGCTGCCCAACTCGAAGGCATGGACCTTGTTCGCTCGCTTGAGACTGATGAAAACATCGATTTCGACCGTCAGGGGGATGGGAATTTTACTGTCGCCCATCGGCCGTCGCGCGTGAAACACCTGCACGAAGAGGCAGAGACACTCACTAGGCTATTCGGTATCAAGACACGGGTGCTCAGCAAGCAGGAATTCGCGGAAGTAGGTCACGATTCCACGGAGCAATATGGCGCTATGTATATGGCGGCCGGTTTTGCGCTGCATCCACTGAAATTTCTCAAGGGACTGGCGCGCGCGGCAGCGGGGTACGGCGCTGTCTTGTACCCGCACAGCCGGGTTATTACGTGGACACGCGCAAACCGTATGCATAAGCTGGTGGCGCGTGGGGCGACACTGACAGCACGGCGTGTGATCGTGGCGACCAACGGTTTTGGGCGTGAAGGTTTGCATCCGGCATTCGACAAAATGGTGCTGCCGGCGCTGTCCAATATTATTACCACCCGTCCACTTACGGACGAAGAATTGACCCGGCAGCAGTGGCGGACGGAAAATCCTATATGTAACACGCGAACCCTTCTCTTTTACTACCGTATGCTCTCTGATCATAGTTTCCTGTTTGGTGCCAAGGGCGACACAACAGGGCGTCCCACCGACGGAATCAAGATGCGAGATTGGATGATCCGGCGCTTGGGCGAGGTGTTTCCCGGTTGGAGACAAATTCCGATTACCCATTTCTGGTGTGGCCTCGTGTGCATGACGCGCAAATTGACACCTTCGCTCGGGCGTTTGGAGGATGACCCGAGTGTGTGGTACGGCTTTGGTTATCAGGCCAACGGCGTGAATACTGCACCCTGGACGGGCATGATGCTGGCGCGACACATTGCCGGGGTAAAGGACGTGGCGTGTCCATTAGTCATGCGCGGCCTTGCGCCGAGGTTTCCGTTTGCGGCGCTGCGCCTTTGGGTCTTGCGAGGCGCATACATGTATTACCGATTTCGTGATGCGCGCTAATGGCCTGGATGCTCGGTGAGCGACTTTCGGTTAGTGGTCTGCGCCAGAACTTTAGAAGAGGGTATATCGGCAGCGTGCCCCCAAGCAGTGATGAGAGGAACATTCACATGAACAAGCGGACGAAGCCCGTGGGAGATCTACAAGAGCTTAAAGGATTCCTCGATAAGTATCCCCACACGCGATTCATCGATGCCGTCTTCGTGGACTTGTGTGGGGTTGTTCGCGGCAAACGTTTTCCACGCGACGATCTTGAAAAAATCTTTACCACTGGCGTTCAGCTCCCCCACTCGACGTATCTGCTGGATGTTACCGGCCACTGCAACGACCCGGGCGGGCGAGGCGTTAGCGATGGAGATCCTGATGGCACGGGGGTGCCGGTGTCTGGGACGCTTGCCCCTTGCCCCTGGATGGACGAGCCTACGGGGCAAGTGTTGATGACTATGTATGACGATGATGGCACGCCATCGCTGCTGGATCCGCGAAACTTGGCAGCGCGGGTCGTTGAAAGACTTTCGGAGCTGAACCTCACCCCTGTGATTGCATTTGAGCTCGAGTTCTACCTATTGGATAGGGAGCGTGACGCTCATGGTCGTCCCCAAGCACCTATTTCAGCCCTCACCGGTGAGCGTGAGCGCATGACGCAAGTATTTGGCCTTGCCGAGCTCGAGGGTCATGCGAAGTTTTTGAGTGAGGTGCAACGCGTAGCTGGCCTGCAAAATGTGCCTGCATCCGTCGCTACGACAGAATTTGCCCCCGGGCAGTACGAGATAAACTTACGCCATAACGATGCACCGTTGATCGCGGCCGATCACTGTGCGCTGTTCAGGCGACTCGTGAAGTCGGTAGCGTCCCACCATGGCCTCGACGCAACGTTCATGTCAAAACCGTTTGCCGACATGACCGGTAACGGTATGCACATCCACTTGAGTTTACTCGATGACAGCGGTGCCAATGTTTTTGACGATGGCAGTCGGCTCGGTAGCAAACGCCTTCGGCATGCCGTGGGCGGCATGATGGCGACTATGTCTGAATCGTTCGCGATATGCGCGCCGAATATCAACGCGTACCGACGCTTCCAGCCCGATGTTTTTGTGCCGGTCAGCAAAAGCTGGGGGCCGAACAACCGTTCGGTGGCATTTCGCGTCCCCGCTGGTGATACGAAAAACCGTCGCATTGAACACCGGATCGCAGGGGCGGAAGCCAATCCCTATCTTGTCCTTGCGGCCGTGCTCGCCGGCGCCCATTACGGGCTTGTGAACAAGATCGATGCCGGGCCTCCAAGCGAGCGTAACGTTTGCGCGACTGTCGACCCTGATCTGCCGCTGGAGTGGGGGAGGGCGTTAGACCGACTGGAACGCGCGGAGATCCTGACGTCTTATATCGGTCAAGAATATATTTCACTCTACTGCGCGACCAAGCGCGGTGAAATGAGGAAATTCAATCAGCATCTCTCGCCGTTAGAGTACGAGTGGTATCTATGATCGCCCACGTGCCTTCTCAGCACATCGATTCATACTACGCTGCCACCGCGATCGGTCTGAGAGACTACGCACCACTCAAGGCTGATGTTAGCTGCGATGTCTGTGTTATAGGCGGCGGCTTCACCGGTCTTTCCACCGCGCTTCATCTCGCGGAACGCGATTACGAGGTTGTATTGGTTGAAGCTGAACGGATCGGCTGGGGTGCCTCGGGCCGTAACGGTGGTCAGATGTCAACGGGGCAACGTAAGGATGTGCTGCAGCTGGAAAAGATCGTCGGTTTGGAGGACGCGAAGTTGTTGTGGGAGCTGGCGGAGGAAGCAAAGGCGACAGTCAGAGAGCGAATCAAGCGTCACAACATCGACTGTGACTTGAGGCCCGGGATCTTGCATGTTGCGCATAAGCCTAGGGAAGAAGAGTTTCTCCACCGTTATGCAGAGGTCTTGCAAACGCGTTACAACTATAAACACGCGCGTGCGGTGTCGCGCGATGAAGTGGCCGAAATGCTCGGCACCCATATCTACTACGGCGGTAAATTGGATACCGGTGCCGGTCACCTGCACCCGCTCAACTATGCGCTCGGGCTGGCACGCAGCGCCGGCACGGCTGGCGCGAAGCTTTACGAGAACTCACGTGTACAACGCCTGGAGGCACGTGCCAACGGCTCAGACGTTCATCTTGCCGACGGCAAGGTGCACGCGCGGTATGTAGTGCTTGCTTGCAACGCCTATCTCGGCCGACTGGAACCTCGTATCAACGGCAAGATCATGCCGATTAATAATTTTATGCTGGCGACAGAGCCCTTGGGCGAAGCACGTGCACGAAGTCTAGTTCGGGACGACGTGGCAGTGCTTGATACCAAATTCGTGGTTGATTACTACCGATTGTCAGCAGACCGCCGCCTACTGTTTGGCGGCGGTGAGAACTACACGAGCCGATTCCCATCGGATATCAAGCGCTTCGTTCGCAAGTACATGCTGCGCGTGTATCCGCAGCTCGCGGATGCACGCATCGATTATGCCTGGGGCGGTACGCTCGCCGTCACCATGAACCGCCTACCGACCTTCGGTCGACTCGATGGCGATGTCTACTATGCGCAGGGCTATTCCGGCAGCGGCGTGGCGCTCGCATCACTTGCTGGTAAGCTGATCGCCGAGGCTATCGCCGGCACCGCCGAGCGGTTTGATGTATTCACCCGCATCCCCCGGCGCACATTTCCGGGGGGAACCCTGCTTCGCTGGCCCGGCCTGGTCTTGGGTATGCTCTACTACGGGCTGCGTGACAAGCTGTAACTGTCTGTAGTGACAGTAGGATTAATCCCCTACGCTGACCCCGCCGCCTTACGCAAGTTCCCGCTCAACCACATCCACAATGTAGTGTGGTAGGGCGAAAGCGGCCTGGTGGATCTCGGGCGTGTAGTACCGCGTCTCGAGACCGCTCTTGGCGAAGCGCTCGCGCAGAATCTCAATGGAGGTGTGGCGCAGCGAGGTGTCGTCCGTCGCCCACGCGAAGGCCATAATGCCACCGATGTATGTGGGTACGGCCGCGGAGTAAAACGTGCTATCCGCAAAGAGCGGATCGAGACGTTTCGCTGTCGTGGTGATTTCATCGAGTTGCCCGAAGGCACAACCGTTCTGGGTAACCAGCACGCCTCCTTCGCGTAAACAGCGCCGACAGCCGGTGTAGAACTCCGTGGTGTACAGGACCTCACCCGGCCCGATGGGATCGGTCGAATCGGAGATGATGACGTCAAAGGTGTCGGACGACTTGCGGACATACTCGACGCCGTCCTCAATGACTATAGAGACGCGCGTGTCGTCGAAGGCGCCCTGAGAGTGATTCGGCAGATAGTGTTTGCAGGTCTCGATCACCTCGTCGTCGATCTCTACCTGGGTCACGTGCTCCACAGAACGGTGGCGCAGCACCTCGCGTAGCATGCCGCCGTCACCGCCGCCCACAATCAGCACGCGACGCACGTTGCCGTGTGCCAGGATCGGCACGTGGGCCAGCATCTCGTGGTAGATGAACTCGTCGTGCTCGGTGGTCTGGATGACTCCATCGAGCGCCATCACCCGTCCGAACTGGGCGTTACGGAAAATCACAAGGTGCTGGTGCTGCGTTTTCCGCTCGAATAACACCTCGTCGATAGAGAAGAACTGCCCCCAGTGGGGGTAGAGCGTTTCCCTGAATTCAGGCATGGTCTCGAACGACTCCGCGTAGACACCTGAAATGGCGCAGATGAATATGGAGAAGAGTTGCCCCACCACCCGCCGCAGCCATCTTCAGGGCACGTTCCGGGGACCATATGAAGTAGGCTTTTGTTGACATCCGACAACCTCGCTCCGGCGCGAAAGCACCGTTGCGCTCATCACGCCACCCTACCGAGCAGGGAGCGGCGTGGAAATCAACCGGGTCTCATAAAAGCTTGGCGACTTACACGGGCGGACAGAGTTTCTTTTTTTCCGCCGGTGAAATCAAGCCCATGGTGGTCCGCCATATAAACGGAGTGGACATTGCGCCGGTTCGTTGTGATGATTTGGGGCGCGAAGGGAATACAATGAGTTATATTTTGCGGAACGTCTATGACCATAACAGCAGCTAGCTGCACTCTGTACTTACATCCGTGTTATCGCAAATCACCCTTCTTCGAGGCGACGCGGCGCGCCGGTTGCACGACCTACGACATCTACAATCATATGTGCCTTCCAGGGGGCTACGACGATCCCGTCAGCGAATACTGGCATCTGGTGAATCACGTCACGCTGTGGGACGTGAGCGTCGAGCGCATCGTCGAGATCACCGGCCCCGATGCCTCGACGTTCACTAACATGTTGACCCCCCGAGACTTGACCAGGTGCGCCGTGGGCCAGGGCAAGTACGTGCTCATCACGGCCGAGGACGGAGGAATCATCAACGATCCGGTGCTGTTGCGCCTCGAGCACAACCGCTGGTGGCTGGCGCTCGCGGACAGTGACGCCGGGCTGTGGGCGAGAGGCGTTGCTGTCAATTCGGGACTGAAGGTGCAGGTTCGGGAGCCAGAGGTTTATCCCGTCCAGGTGCAAGGCCCTAAGTCGAAGCACGTAATGCAAGCGCTTTTCGGGGACGCGGTGCTCGACGTCCGTTACTACTGGACCATGGAAACGGATCTTGACGGAATTCCGGTGGTCATCAGCCGCACGGGCTGGACCGGTGAGGTCGGCTACGAAATCTACCTCAAGGATCCGAGCCGCGGCGATGAGCTGTGGGAGCGGATCATGGAGGCGGGCAAGTCACACCAAATCCGGCCCATCGCACCTTGCATGATCCGCCGCCTCGAGGCCGGTATTTTCAATTACGGCTCCGACATGACCATCGACAACAACCCCTTCGAGGTCATGGGGCTGGAGCGCTTGGTCGAGGACCAGGAAGCCGATTACATCGGCAAAGAAGCACTCACGCGCATCAAGGCCGAAGGCGTCAAGCGAATGCTGGTGGGGATCGAGATTCAGGGCGAGCCCCTGCCCTATGAACTCAGCGAGTTCTGGCGGGCATTCACGGACGAGGAGCCCGTGGGCCGCGTCACCGATGCGCTGTGGTCGCCACGCCTCGAGAAGAACATCGGCTATGTCTGGGTGCCGATCGAGCTTTCACGGCCCGGCACGTCACTCGAGATCGAGACGCCCTGGGGCACGCGGACGGGCCGTACTGCGGCGTTGCCGTTTTTCGATCCCCGAAAAGCAATACCACAAGGCTAAAGCTGTATACACCTGGCCCATCCTACGGCTAGTGAAACGTGCAACCTTGAACCCGGCGACGGCGGGACAGACGCAGTATACTCAAGGCCTTCAAGGTAGTGCCTTCCAGCCCGCGAAACCGCATGCGCGGCCCACAATACGGGGGAGGTCGTCCATGAACTACGAAGTCATCCTCGCCTGTGCAGTCACTGGTGCTAGAGATACGATCGGCAGACATCCGGCCATACCCGTAACGCCCGAGGAGATCGCTAACGCCGCCATCGACGCCGCCAAGGCCGGCGCAACTGTGGCACACTGCCATGTCCGCGATCCGCAGACCGGCAAAGGCAGCCGGGACCCGACCCTGTTTCGCGAGGTGGTCGACCACATCCGCGACAGCGACACTGACG